>JADYZL010000652.1 GCA_020853155.1 Bryobacterales bacterium | reverse complement strand
TCGTAGCGGCCCCAACGGTATGGGCCAAAGCGCGCTTCGACGGATTCCACCATCTTCTCTGTGTCCGCAAACTCCCTGGCCGCCGCCGGGAGCACGGAAGGCTCCGCATAGACGCCGGTGCGGCCTTGCGTGCCGCCGCGCGGGTCGAGGTTCGCGAAGGCGAGATCGCCCACGGCGAGTGCGATGAGATAGCTGGGGATCGGCTTTGGCTGATTGAACCGGAACTCGAGCGTGGACGCGTCGATCGCCTTGCCGGAAGCATCTTCCGCGAACGGGTTCGTATCGGCGCTCATCACCGCGCGCAGCGGGCGAGGCACGCGAATCTTCGCGCCATAGGTGACGCGGATGCCGGGTGAATCCTGAAGCGGGATCCAGCTACGGGCCTGGATCGCTTGCGATTGCGAGAAGAGAAACGGTTGCTTCTTGCCCGCCGTTTGCGGGGGTTCCAGCCACTGGAGGGCGACGGCGCCGGGAGATGTTTCGTAAGTGATGCGCACGGCGCGCGCTTCGGCTGGGATCTCGACGCGCAGGGGCGCGCCGAGGATGGTGTCGTTCGCTCCGAGGGTGAACTTCGCGTTGTTCCAGTCCCCGGCCTCCGCGCCGGCTTTTGCACCCTGGATTGCGCTCCATTCGGCCTTCTCCACAGTCAGCGCGCGCGTATCGAGCATCACGGCGGCTGCCGGGCTTCCCGGACCATGCTCCAGATCGAGCAACGCCGTGCCGCGCAGCACCTTGCGGTGGAAATCGACATCGAGATCAAGGAAGACGCGGGTCATCCTCCATTCCTCGGGCTTGGCATAGGAGTGCGTATCGGCGCGAGGCGCAGGGTTATCCAGTGGAAACATGGGGCCTTTCGGAGAACATCCGCAGATGCATGCACACGCAAGAGCGGCGAGAATCGTGAGTGGAGTGAGATGCAGTTTCAAGCAGGGGGCGCGCATGGTGGCTCTCTCTTATCGTAAAAGACGCGCTCCGGCGGCGGCCAGTGACACAAGCGAGGACGGGGATGGCCGCAGCCTTCCTTCACGCGCGCCCGGCCGCTCAGCGCCGGTAGTCGCCGGACTTTCCGCCGGATTTCGAGAGCAGGTAGATCTCGCGAATCTCGATCGCCTTCGATGCCGCCTTGGTCATGTCATAGAGCGTGAGCGCGGCGATGGCGGCCGCGGTGAGCGCCTCCATCTCCACGCCGGTTTCGCCCACGGTGCGCGCTTCCGTCTCAATGCGCAGCCCGCCCTCCGCGGTTTCGATGCGCACGTCCACATAGCTGAGCGGCAAGGGGTGGCAAAGCGGGATGAGGTCGGAAGTGCGCTTGGCGCCCTGGATACCGGCGATGCGCGCGACTTCGACCGGATTCCCCTTCTTATTCGAAGGCAGCGCCGCCAGCACCTCGGGCGGCATGGCGACGAAGGCGTGGGCACGGGCAACGCGGGCCGTGGCGCCCTTGCCCGAGACATCCACCATGCGCGGCGTGCCGGATTCATCGAAATGGGAGAGGGTAGCCATAACGCTAGGGAGAGGTGGATTTCAACAGCACGGAGATCCACTCGCCCGCCTCGTACCCGCCGCGCTCCGCCTCCACCACCATGAAGCAATCGCAGCGGGCCATGGTGGCCACATCCGAAGAGCCTTTCCAGGCCATCGGAGTGACGCTGATGCCGTCGGATTCCAGCTTCGCCGGAAGAAACCGCGTGAACCCGGGCTTTTCGTCGAGCGTCCGGGTGAGGCGGCCCTTGAGCAGAGGCAGACACGGGACCGGCACGCCGGAAAGAAGCTCCACGGCGGCCCTCGAAAAGATCTCAAAGGTGACCATCGTGGAGCCGGGGTTGCCGGGATGTCCGCAAAAGAAGCGATCCTTCAGACGGCCAAAGACGTAGGGCTGGCCGGGGCGAATGGCCACGCGGGTGATGTAGAGTTCCGCGCCCATCTCCTCAAGGACGGTCTCCACAAGATCGTACTTCCCTGCCGAGACGCCTCCGGTGAAGAGGATTAGATCGAACTTCAGCGCCTCTTCGATGCGCGCGCGAAGCTCCCTGGCATCGTCGCGCACAATGGGAAAAATCGTGGGCTCCCCGCCCGACTTCTTCACCTGCACGGCGAGAGTCCAGGCATTCGAGTTGCGCACCTGGTGCTCCGTGGGAGTCTCCTCGACGGCCACCACCTCGTCCCCGGTGCTCAGGATGGCCACGCTGGGCCGCCGGAACACATGCACGTGCGCGCGGCCGACGGTGGCAAGCAGCGCCACTTCGGCGAAGCCGAGGCGGTGGCCGGGATGCAGGATAATCTCGCCGCGTTTGACCTCAAAGCCCTTCTCGACGATGTGCTGCCCAGGGCTGGCACTCTTCTCAATGTGGACGATGCCGCCCGTGCGGCGGGTATGCTCCACCATGACGACGGCATCAGCGCCATTCGGAATGGGCGCTCCCGTCATGATCTCCACGGCCTGCCCCTGCCCCACTTCAAGATCTGCCGCCACGCCCGCGCGCACCTCTCCGATCACTTCGAGCGCGCCGGGCAGATCCGCGGAGCGAACCGCGAAGCCATCTCGCAGGCTCTTGTCGATGGGCGGATAGGGCCGGTCTCCCGCGATCGCTTCCGCGAGGATACGGCCGGAGCAATTCGCGAGCGAAACCGATTCCACGCGCGGCACGGGAGACACCGCGAGAATACGGTTTACAATCGTCTGCCGGGCCTGAAAAAACGGAAGCGCAGCCACAGGCATCATTGTATGGCACCGGGCCTCGCCGCGGCACTTTTCCGCTGATTGCGGCCGCGCCGCACGCCGCCTCTCTCGTCACACGCCCGTGCTCACGCGGAAATTCACCCAATCGCCTTGCGCGGAATGGTAGATCCGGATGACGCCCGGCGCACGCTCCAGTGCCGCGCGGATAGCTGCCGATTCCTCCTGGAGGATGCCGCTTAGGATGAGCGCTCCGCGCGGCTCCAGGGCGGCGAAAAGCGGCCCCAGCAGGTTCAGGATCAGCGTAGCGTTGAGGTTCGCCATGATGACGGGGAAGCGTTGCGGCCGCACCGCGCCGATGGAACCTTGAAAGAGGCTCGCTGGTACCCCGGAAGCCGAGAGATAGTCTTGGGCCGCTTCGATGGCCACGGGGTCAAGATCGCAGCCCACAAGCGAGCTTGCACCCAGGGTCTTGGCGGCGGCGAGCAGGATGCCGCTGCCCGTGCCTACGTCCAGGACCGAAACGCCTTCCACCGGCGTGATTTCAAGCGCTCGCAGCGCCAGTTGAGTGGTTTCGTGAAAACCGCTGCCGAAGCCTTGCCCCACCGGCATTCGCAGCAGGATGCGGCCTTCGGGGGCCACCGCATCTTCATCCCATTCCGGCGCGAGGTAGAAGCGATCCCCCACTTCGAGCGGCTTCCAGAGGCTGCGGGAGTACGCCACCCAATCCCGGGCATCCGCACCGGCCGTGGAGAGCGGAAATGCAGAGAACCGCGCGGCGAGATTTTCCGCGGCAGCCGCATCGGCGACGAAGACATCCAGCCGCACCAAGGCGCCGGGAAGATCGGTCTCGCGAATCCCTTCGAGCGCGTGCTCGCTCAACTCGCCGATCACCAGATCGCTTTCCGCTGCGGGCACCGTGAGCGAGAGAACCACCATGCCTTCGAGTATGAGCCAACCCGGCCCGGCAAAGCCACTGGCGCGCGTCGCGGCGGTGTCTAGTTGATCTTCACGAGCGCGCCGGTAATGGTGACGCCCATCGCGTTGAGCACGATCTTGCCGCTACCCGCCTGAATGGTGATCTGCGTTCCCGCCTTGATCGTCATGTTCATTCCGGCTTCAATCGTCATATCCGTGCCGGCTTTCAAGTTGTAAGTACTCCCGGCCTCTTCCTTGATGGAGCCGTCTGCCTTGGTCTCGATATTCCCCTGAACGGTGAGCTTGTCGTTCTTCTTGATCTTGGTCTCGCGCCCGCCGGTCTGGATGTCGGAGGAGCGGTTGCCCTTCTCAATGGTGAGGCTATCGTTCCCTTTCTGGATCGTCGTATTCCGGTCGTTCTCGACGATCGTGTTCATGTCCTTTTCGGCATGAATGTAGAGTTCCTCGGAACCCTTCAGATCCTCGAACCGGATCTCGTTGAAATTGTCGCCGCCGCCACCCTTGCTGCTGCGTGATTTCAGACCGCTTTGCGTCATGTTGCCCGGCAATCCATAAGGAGGCATCTGTTCCGCGTTATAGACGCTGCCGACGACGAGCGGGCGATCCGGATCGCCTTCGAGAAAGTCCACCACCACTTCCTGGCCGATGCGCGGGATCGAAATCATCCCCCAATTCTTGCCCGCCCAGGCCGTGGAGAAGCGGATCCAGCAGGAACTATCCTGATTCTTCTTGCCGACACGGTCCCAGTGAAATTGCACCTTGATGCGGCCGTATTTATCGGTGTAAATTTCTTCCCCGCTGGGGCCCACGACGACCGCGGTCTGCGCGCCCTTCACCTGAGGGCGCGGCGTCTTCCGGGCGGGGCGGTAGGGTGCCGCATTCGGCACGGAGTTCACGTGGTTCTCATACTTGAAAACATCCAGCCCTTCGGGCGTTCTCGTACCGGACGCGGAACGGTACCCGCCAAAACTGCAAACCTCCACGATGCGAAGAACGATCACTTCCTTATTGAGTTCGGCATTGAAGTGATCCGCGATCTTCACGCGGCAGCCGCAGAACAGATCCCGGGCCATGCTCTTGAAGTTGATGCGGGTGACGTGTGAATCCTGATGGTCCACCTGGAGACCGGCAAAATGATCGCCTTGCCCCTTGGCGGTGTAGAGACCGGGGTAATCGTAGATTTCCTCGGAGCCCCTGGTCTCGCCGCTGGTCTGCGAGGAGGTGAGGTCGAGGCTAGGGTTCTCGAAGAAATAATCCCGCCGCGTTTCGATCTTAGTGCGGGCGAATTTCTCCATATCCATTTGATGGATGTCTTCGCTGTACTTGTGGCTCTTGGTTGTGTCGTAGTGCAGCACTCCCTTGGGACATTCGGCGAACTTGCTATTGGCGTTGCCGATGATCATCGTGTGCTTGCCGTCGATGTGCTTGAACCAGTAGAAGAGCCCTTCTTCTTCCATGAGCCGGTCTGTAAACTGGCGGTGCGTCTCCCGGTACTGCACGCAGTACACCCGCGTTTGCGTGGACCCTTGCAGGTCGAACTGAAAGTCGTTGAACCCGGCGTCCTTGAAGACCTTCGAGATGATGTCCTGCGTGGTCATGTTCTGGAAAATGCGGCACTCCTTGCGGAGATCGAGCATCCAGTTCCAGGAAACCAGTTCGACCTGATACTCGGTGAGGTACTCGTCCTCCTCGAGGATTTGCGCGCGGCGCACCACGCCGTTCAGATATTTCATCGTGGGCGCATCGGGATCGTCCGTGAGGTTGATCCGGATAGTGGCGCTGGTGCGGATCAGGCTCATGATATCGAGGCTCTTATCCTCGGATAGAGCCTTTGCGACGATCCGGAAACCAACCGAGACCTCGGCTTCGTGCGTGAACGAGGTCAGCAGAAGTTTGTCCTGGCCGAGACTCGTGCCGATGGCGATGGGACTTGCATTTTGCGTGAATGGCATGGCCTGGATCCTCCCCGTCGGACGCACTCCGTTCGTACACTTTTGCGAGAAATCCCCCCGCTTGGGATCATCCCCAGCAGGCTAAATCCGGTTTCCGCGCCGTGCAGCGCACCTTGCGGTGAACCGTGCGGCGCGTCCCGCGAAGCGCAGAACCCGGGGCCTTCGCCGTGAGGAAAAGTCCCCGGGTTCGATTGTCCGTTCCGTTTGGGCGCCGCCATCGCGGCCCCGCACCCTAGAACTGATATTGGAACACGCCCGCTTCGTCCACGCCCACCTGGACGTGCGAGATATCCAACCCATCCGCCATCCGGCTGAGCAACTCGCGCGAGATCTCAGGCAGAAGGGAATTAGTGAGGATGTTATCGACGTTGCGAGCGCCGCTCTCCACTTCCGTGCAGCGGTCCGCCACCGTATTCACAAGTTCCGGCGTGTATTCGAGCGCCACCCTGTGATTCTCCGCCATGCGCTTCTGAATCTTCCGCAGCTTGAGCACGATGATCTTCTTGAGCGCTTCATCCCGCACCGGGTAATACGGCACGATCACGAGGCGGCCCAGGAAGGCGGGCTTGAAGACCTTGTCGAGTTCCGGCTTCATGGCCTTCACAAGCGCGTCCGGAGACGGCATGGTTTCCGGATCCGCCGTCAGCTTCATCATCGTCTCCGTGGCCGCGTTGCTCGTCAGCAGGATGATGGTGTTCTTGAAATCAATCTCGCGGCCTTCGCCATCCTCCATCTGGCCCTTGTCGAAGACCTGGAAGAAAAGTTCGAGCACGTCGGGGTGCGCCTTCTCCACTTCGTCGAGCAGCACCACCGAGTACGGACGCCGGCGCACGGCCTCCGTGAGCACGCCGCCCTCTCCATAGCCCACGTAGCCGGGAGGCGCTCCCTTTAGCGTGGAGACGGTGTGCGCCTCCTGGAACTCCGACATATTGATGGAGATCATGTTGCGCTCGCCGCCATACAGCAGATCCGAAAGCGCGAGGGCGGTCTCCGTCTTCCCGACACCGGAGGGGCCCACGAGCAGAAAGACGCCCACGGGTTTCACCGGGTCGTCCATGCGGGCGCGGGAGGTGACGATGCGCTGGGCGATGATCTTCAGCGCGTGGTCCTGCCCGATGAGGCGCTGGCCCATCACTTCGTCGAGCGAGAGCACGGTGGAAATCTCATCCTTGAGCATCTTGCCCACGGGAATGCCTGTCCATGCCGAAAGCACTTCGCCGACGATCTGCGCGTCCACGCACACCCGCAGCAGCGGATTCTCCCCTTGCAGGGTTTCGAGATCGGATTCGAGCTTCTTCAACTCCGCCAAGGATTCCTCGTCCTTGGGGTTGGCTTCGAGCTTCTCGCGCAATTCGCGCATCCGCGTCACCAGGCCCGCCTCTGTCTCGAAGCGTGCTTCGAGGGCGGCCAACTCGGATTGGGCCTTCGCGCGGGCATCCTCGATTTCCTTGAGCCGCTCAGCATGGTCCGCGCCGGTGACGACTTCGCGGTTCAGAATCCGCTCTTGCACTTCGAGATCCTGCAAGCGCCGCCGCAGGTCTTCGATAGCGGGTGGAGTAGCCGTTTGGGTGAGTGCGAGGCGCGCGCACGCGGTATCGAGAATACTCACGGCCTTATCTGGAAGCTGGCGGCCCGCCAGATAGCGGTGCGAAAGGCCGACGGCCGCGGAGACGGCTTCATCGAGCACGCGCACGTTGTGGTGCTTTTCCATGGTGGCGACGACGCCGCGCATCATGATACGGCAGACTTCCTCGCTCGGCTCATCCACCTTCACCACCTGGAAGCGTCGCGCGAGAGCGGGGTCTTTCTCAAAGTATTTCTTGTACTCGGACCATGTGGTGGCCGCGATGGTGCGCAGTTCGCCGCGCGCCAAGGCCGGCTTCAGCAGGTTGGCTGCGTCGCCCTGGCCCGCCTGGCCCCCAGCGCCGATCATGGTGTGCGCTTCGTCGATGAACAGAATGATCGGGGTTTCGGAACGTTTGACTTCCTCGATCAGCCCCTTCAGCCGGTTCTCAAACTCGCCCTTGATGCCTGCGCCCGCTTGCAGCAGCGCCAGATCGAGAGTGCGGATGGTGACGTTACGGAGCGGAGGCGGCACATCGCCTTCCGCCACGCGCTGCGCGAAGCCTTCGACCACGGCCGTCTTGCCGACGCCCGCCTCGCCGGTGAGGATGGGATTGTTCTGGCGGCGGCGCATCAGGATATCGACAATCTGGCGAACTTCCTTATCCCGGCCAAGCACGGGATCGAGCTTGCCCGTTTTCGCACGCTCCGTGAGATCCACCGTGAACTGATCCAGGTTGGGCGTCTTGCCGCCGGCCTTGCCGGGCGCGCCGGGCGCGCCGCCGGCCTCCGCGGGGGCATCGGAGTAATCGTCTTCGGAGGAGCCGGTCACCAGAGAAAAGAACTCCTTGCGGAGCACTTCGGGCTCGATCTTCGCGAACTCGCGCGAGGATTCATTCACCATGCGCGAGAGTTCTTCGTTCGAAGCAATGGCGAGGAGAATGGCGCCGCTGCGGATGCGCGGCTGCGCGAAATCGAGCGAACCGATCGTCCAGGCATCCGTGAACATCTTCACCAGATGCGGACTGAAAGACGGCGTCCGCGCGTTGCCGGTTTTCAGCAAATCAAGCGCCTTGGAAAGCTGCGTGGTGAGCCGCGAAGGATCGATGCCGAAATGCTTCAGGATGCGCTGCGCATCCGTATCGGTCTGGTCGAGCAGCTTCACGAGGAAGTGCTCAATCTCGACGTCGTAATGCGTGCGGGAAAGACACAGCCCTGCCGACGCCTCCAGCGTGGAGCGCGTGGTGTCGTTCAGCTTCCCCACTAGCGATTTCAAATTTACTGCCATCTCAGTTCGGTCTCCTTTGCTTCTTCAATCCCGTATCTCACTCCGGCTTTCCGGGCTCCCAGAGCCTACGTAGCTATAGGCGCAAAATCGTCTCGTCAGGGTCCCTGGACTGCTCTTTGTTCTTCGCCCAGGAAAGCCAGCCCAGCCGGGGAGGCTCTCCCGCCGGATCGCCCAGCCGGCACATGGGAACGCTCGAACGCTCCAGGACAAGCTGCACTTCCGAATCCATGGAGTCCCCGGCCCAGAACCGGACGAGGGACTTCAGGGCAGGATACGCACTGCCGTCGGGAAGAAATTGCCGGTACTTGGCCAGCGTCAGCGGCCCGATCCTCAACCGGACCTTCGATTGGTGGCTGAAAATCTCGTCGCCCACCAGCGCCCCCACGCTCAACTGCCGCGAAACCTGATATCCCCAATCCTCCAGTTCACATTGGGTATTGGCGTCGATCTTATACCATGCGCCGACGAATTGCTTGACCTTGACGGGCACTTCGAAATAGTCCGAAATCACCTGCTCCAGTCCGCTTGCCGAGCGCGGACGCTGCGCGAAGAGCCCGGAGTAAAAAATGATGGATTCATCACGAACCGCCAGCCGGTCCTGCATGCCGCGTGTGCCCAGGCCGACGAGGTCCAGCAGATTCCGCGAAAACGGATCGAGCCCGCCGCGCTCGTAAACGATCCCAAAGTGATACTTCTCCCAGGCGCGATAGAAGAGAGAGATCAGGCGATGATTGAACAGGTCCAGAAAATCTTTGAGCGTCGTATCCTTGGCGCGAAGCCGGTCCATGAGGGTGACGGTGTAGAAGTGGGGAAGCACGCCCATGGTGCCCGTGAGTCCGAAGAAATTCACGACGAGGAACGGCTGCGCGTCGTCTGTCCAGCGCGCGGCCTGGATGTAGCTGGCGGGAAAGCTCATGGAGGCGTAACAACCGAGGCGCGCCACCTCTTTGCGCGGGTTTGTGAAGGCGCCCAGCGGTTCCCGCCCCGGCTGCATGCGCTCAAGCACGCGGATTGCCTGGAAGAATCCGAACGAGTACGGTTCCCGCTCGAACATCCTCCGCAGCGGCTCTTCCTTGACCGTTGCTAGAGCAAAATCTCGTCGCCGGCTCTTGGCGGCCATTCGCGCATCACCTCCCTTCT
>JADYZL010000651.1 GCA_020853155.1 Bryobacterales bacterium | reverse complement strand
AGACCAATGAGCGAGAACTCCCCGAGATCGGGATGAGCGCCGCCAAGACCAACCTGCACCGCCACCTCGCCCTCCGGTTTCTCCATGAATTGCTCCAACAGTTCGAGAATTCTCTTCTTTTCCTCCAGAGCGTGGAACAGCGCCCGCATCGTCTCGCGCGTCCATTGCAGGCCGACTCCCACCAGGTTCGAAGTGCCTTCCAGGTGAACTTCCGGATTAAAGCTCAGGTTGAGCAAGCCCTTATCGTAAAGCAGGATCAGCTTTTTCAGGATCTCGTCGTAGGCTGCGCTCTCGGCCTCCAGCCTCGATTTGAGTTCCTTTTTTACATCCGCCAGGATCCAGCCGCTGAAATTGCGGTTGATGTAATTGCGGATGGAGTTCAACTCATCCTGCGACACGGGCTCTTCGAGCGCTACCACGCGGTTGCGGATCATACGATCCCGCGTGACCACAATCATCAGCACACGCTGCTCGCCCAAGGTGAGCAATTCGACCTGGTCGAGCGTTTGCCCGGACGTGGGAATGGCGGCCGCAATTCCGACGTTCCGGGTCATCTCCGTCAGAATATGGGAGGAAAGCTCGACGCGGTCCTCCATCGTGTCCAACCGGCTTAACTCCGCACGGATCCGCTGAAGTTCCGCTCGAAGCACGCGGCGCTCCGCAATCGAACGCACATAGCTTTCGTAGGCTTTCGCCGTCGGGACCCGGCCTGCCGAAGTATGCGGCTGGGCAAGGTAGCCTTCATCGCACAAATCGGCCATCACGTTGCGGATCGATGCCGGGCTGAGCGCGCCGCCGCTCCAGCGCCGGGAAATCGTCCGGGACGCGACAGGTTCGCCCGTCTCGATGTAGGCCTGCACGATAGCGTGCAGAATGTTCATCGAACGAGATGGTTTTCGATCCACCATAGCGAGAGGGAACACCCCTGTTAACGTATTGTAAAATAGAGACATCATCCCGTCAAGCGCACCCGGCGAGCGGCCGGCGCCGTGCCTGCCGCCTCCACAGCCAGTAAGTTGGAATGCCGCTTGCAATGATCAATGCCCCCAGTAGCGACGGGACCGGGCGGGAGATGAATGTATTGATTACAAAAGCCAGGGCGAACGCGGTAAAAAGCAGTGGAGCCACCGGGTAGCCCCACATCCGGTAGGGACGCGGGAGGTTGCCATTCTTACGGCGGAGAATCACCACGCCGAAGACAGCCATCGCGTGAAAAAGCCACATCGCGAAAAGAACGTACGACAACAGCGTTTCGTACGACCCGGTTAGCGTCAGGATCATGGACCAGATTCCCTGCACCAGAATGGAAAACGCCGGTGTTTGGAACCGGGGATGGATTTCGGCGAATCTCTGGAAAAACAGTCCGTCGCGTGCCTGGGCGAAGTAAATTCGAGGGCTGGAAAGAATGGCTCCATTGGCCGCGCCCGCGCAGGACAGCATGATCGTGAGAGCGACAAGCGCCGCGCCGCCGCTTCCCATCGTGTATTCGGAGACCGCGGCGGCGACACGTTCGGTGGATGCGATCTGGCTCAGCGGAAGTACTCGCATATAGGCCAGGTTGGCGAGCAGATAGAGGACGATGACGATGCCCGTTCCAACCGCCAGCGCGATGGGAAGGTTCCGTTGCGGGTTTCGCACTTCACCGGCCACGAATGCAATGTATTGCCAACCGTCATAGGCGAGGAAACAGCCCAGCATGGCGATGGCTACGCTCCGCAGCGACAGGACCGACGCTGGTGAGTCCCATTCGAGGGCCACCGGTCCGCGATACAGGAAGGCGCTCGAAATGAGTAGCGCCAACCCGGACACCTTCAGCAGGGTAAATATGTTTTGGGTCCGCGCTCCCGCCTTCACTCCACGGTAATTGATGAAGGTGAAGATCATAATCGCCACGGCTGGTGCCCACCGCAATCCCGGCGTGTCCGGAAACAGGTAGGTGGCATAAATGCCCAGTCCCACCGCGACGGTGGCGATGGAGCCGGATTGAATAATCAGGAAAGCGGCCCATCCGCACAGGAACGCGGTTAATGGACCATAGGCCTCCCGCAAGTAGACATATTGGCCGCCCGATTGAGGCAGCATGGCGCCAAGTTCGGCATAGGCCAGCGCACCGAAAAATGAGATGATTCCCGCAACGACCCACACCGCCAGAATGGCCGTAGCCGAAGGAAGTTCACGGGCAATGGAAGCAGGCACGATGAAAATGCCCGCTCCAATCATGGTTCCGGACACAATCGAAATGGAATCGAGCAATCCCAGTTTGCGCGGCAGTTCCGTCGCCGCTTTGGTCGTCCCAGTATTTGCGAGCATTTTTCCCGGTCCGCTGATCCGCCTATTCTAACCCGAGCGCCCATAAGCTCCTGCTTCGTTGTACACTTTGGCAGTAAAATAGGATCTCTGGTGGATATCTACGAAGAAATCGTGCGCCTTCGCCGTCTTGGGCAGAAGTGTGCCTTGGCGACTATCGTGGAAGTCAACGGCTCCATTCCCAGTTACGAGAGTGCAAAAATCCTCGTGCGGGAGGACGGTTCCATGACAGGCACGATCGGTGGAGGCTGCGTGGAGGCGGAGGTCTGGAGCATCGCATGCAACGTGATGGAAACGGAGAAACCGCAGCGGCTCACCTTTAACCTCGGCCAGGATGCCGCGTATGACAACGGCCTGATTTGCGGCGGGCAGTTGGAGGTTTTCGTGGAACCCCTTATCCCGCCGCCGGCGGCGTTGATTTTCGGGGCCGGACATATTTCGAAGAGCCTTGCCAGGATCGCCGGTGTAGCGGGGTTTGAAACCACCATCGTCGACGACCGCGAATCCTTTGCCAACCGGGACCGGTTCCCCGAGGCAGGCGCCATTTTCGCCGGCGAGTATGAGGAGGTGTTTCCACAACTCACTGTGAACGGCTCGACGTATATCATCATCGTGACGCGCGGGCACCGCGATGACATGCGCGTTTTGCGATGGGCGGTAGAGACCCCCGCGCGTTACATCGCCATGATCGGAAGCAGGCGGAAGGTCATCGGCGTCATCAAAGAGTTGGAAAAGGAAGGCATCCCGCGCTCGGACTTCGAGAAGATTTCCGCGCCTATGGGGTTGGAGATCGGCGCCGTCACACCGGAGGAGATCGCCGTCGCCGTTGTCGCGGAAATGATTGCCGTTCGCCGCAACCCGGGTGGAAACTGGCGCACGATCTCAAAGTCGATTTTTGCGGCGGAGAAACTGGTATTGAAGTGACTGCCACGGCGGTCATTCTTTCTGGTGGCGCGTCGAGCCGGATGGGATATCCGAAGGCGCTGCTCGATTACCAGGGTGAAACCTTCGCGGACCGGCTGATTTCGGCATTTTGGGATTATTGCCAACCGGTGCTGCTGGTGGTGGGTGCCGACGCCGCACTCATCAAAGCTGGAATCCGCCGCGGCGATGAGGTGCGCATGGTGCTGAATCCGGAGCCCGAGCAGGGACAATTCAGTTCACTTCAGTGCGCTCTGCGGGAAGTGGATGAGGAGTGCGATGCGGTTGCGTTTACTCCCGTGGACTATCCTTCCATCCAGCGTTCCACTACCGCGCAACTGATGGATGCGCTCCGCGCGGACACGAAGAACAATCTGTTTTTCATTCCCCGGTACGAGAAACAGCGGGGGCATCCGGTGGTATTCCGCGCGTCCCTGATTCCGGAGTTTCTTGCGCTCGGGCGGGATGCGCAGGCAAGGCAGATCGTGCATAAGTACCGGGATCGAACAACGTATGTGGACGTGGACGACCCTGGTATCACCCGTGATGTCGACGACAGGGAGGCGTATATACGTCTGGTGAGCGGATCGTGAAACGGCCCGCACGCCGTGTGTTGCTGGTGCTGCTCGCGGCGGTTGCCGGAATGATCGTGCTGGCTCCGATGCTCAGCGCGGATCGCTTCAAGGAGCGGATTCGCACGGGTCTCGAGCGCGCACTGATGCGGAAAGTGGAGATCCAGGGCCGGGCCCACTTCAGCATTCTTTCGGGTCCGGGCTTCAGCGTCGATAATGTGCTGATCTCCGAAGACCCCAGCATGGGAATCGAACCGTTCGCCCATGTGGGCACACTCACCGCGCGGATTCGCCTGCGCAGCTTGCTGTATGGGCGAATGGAGTTTTCAAGTCTCCTTCTGGATGAGCCGAGTGTGAATCTGGTGCGCATGGCGGATGGGCCATGGAACGTTCAGCCTCTGCTGAAACGCGCGATTACGCGCGAGAGGCCGGCTGGCAGGACGCCGCCCGACATCGAGGTGCGAACGGGGCGGCTGAACTTCAAGTTCGGCGACACCAAGTCGGTTTTCTATCTTAGCAACGCGGACGTGGATGTATATGCGCTCTCCGGAAACGACGGAGCCTT
>JADYZL010000650.1 GCA_020853155.1 Bryobacterales bacterium | reverse complement strand
GGCATCACGGTCAAGGACATCCGCAACGACCTCGAAGCCCGCTACGGCATCGAATCCGCCGGCGGCCAGGACTCGCTCAAGGGCAAGATCTTCCGCCTCGGCCACATGGGCTACGTCGACACGATGGACACGGTTCTCGCCATCGGCGCACTGGAGCAGGTCCTCTACAAGCGCGGCCACAAGTTCAACCTCGGTGCCGGCGTGACGGCGGCGCAGAAAGTGATCGCGGAGCGCTCGTAAGCGCGATTGCGAAAAGTCTCGGGTGCCCGGTCGATGGCTGTTCGCATCGACCGGCCGCTCGATGGCACGCGCACGGTTCGCTCAAGGCTGGTGCGTGATTCTCATCTCGCGCCCCGCCCCCCGGAATCCCTTCCGGTTCGCCCTTCGCTGAACGCACGGCCGATGCCGGTTCGCTGACGCCCCGCGCGATCCGACGCTATCCTTCGATCCGTGCGAGCACCGACACGCAATCCAGTGCCGCGGCCGTTCATCCCGCGGCGCCTCCTGCTGGCCATCTCCCTCCTCGCGCTAACGGCCACCGCACCGGCCGACTACCCCGGCCCGATGCACCGCCTCCGCCTTCCCGGGAATCCTATGATTTTCACCGCCGGCTTCTCGCCCGACGGCACGACCCTGTACGCCGTCGGCGAAGTCCAGGCCATCAACCTCTGGGAGATGCTCGCCTACTACTGGCCCGAAATCGGCGGCACGATCGTCGCGATCACCGTCCTGCTGTTTCTCATTGTCCTACGCCGTGTCCTGCGAACGCCGCGCCTCCCCGGCCAACCTCACTGCCGCCGCTGCAACTACTGCCTGAAAGGTGCGGCGTCCGACCGTTGCCCCGAGTGCTTCACGCCCACGAAGAGCCCGCGCCGCGGCCGAACGACCCGGCGCCGCCTGCTTCCCCTCAGTCTCCTGACCGCGATCATGCTTGTCGGATACGCGTCGCCGTGGATCTTCTGGCTTCCCCGCACTGGCTGGTTCGGCGCAAGCCTCCGTTGGTGGTCTCACGACCTCGAAGGTCTTGCGCTGAAGCGCAACATCAACCTGTCGGCGTGGAGGCGCCCGGTCGGATTCGTCTACGCGATCGATGTGATCGGGGGAACGGTCACCCGGAGGTTTGAAATCACCCTCACGGGCTTCATGCTCCACTTCGACATCACCGTGACCCCCGACGGCACCGGGCTGCTTGTCCCTTTGCCCGATGGCCTCGCGCTGCTGGACGCGCGTACGGGAAGAACGCTCCGGACGCTGCCCTCGCCCGTTCCGACATCGAATACGTCGTGTTTTCGCCAATTCGTAGGTTTCGATGACACCGGACAGGAAGCGTACGTCGTAATCCTCGATGAAGCGGCGGATCGCACGAGACTGCTGCGGTGGAACATGGAGACGAACGAATGCTCGTGTCTGCTTGAGGTGAAATGCGACACGGTGACTCCCTGGCCTGCCACGCAACCGCAGAAGTGGCCGCATTGGCTTTACAAAGTTCCCGGCGGCACGCCCCGGTTCCTGGAGTTGGAGAGTGGACTCGCCGGCATGTCCCGCCGCGACGGCTCTCTGTCCACGATGAAGGCTCGGTATCACATCTTCGGCACGAACAATGAACACGTATTTTCGGTTGACTTCGTAGCACCCGAGCCGAAATGTGGGCCCGGTTTTTCATCGGACGGGGCGCGGACGTTTTTCCTCGATTTCAACGCAGGCTTGATGCCGTTCTTCCTCGCATCGGGCGAGGCAGAGGACGATCGCGCTCTATCGGGCCATGGTCTGCTCGGTCATACACCCTGCGATCAGGCTCAAATCGGTCGGATGGTGGTGGTGGTCCGTGTCGAACAAGAGAGTTCCAGAAGACGAGACTTTGCCGTCGCAGACCTGGACTCACGAGAGTGGATCGGTCGGTTCACCTCGCCGCCCGAAAACGGATTCACCCGGATCATCGTCGCGCCGAACAAGGAGTTCTTCGCCGCCACTGCGTTCGTACTGAAGATAAAGACCGCAACGGGCGACCATCTGCATGAACTCATGATTTACGACATGCGAAATCTCCCGGAGCCCGCCCATGCCGACTGAGCCCTTGGAATCGCCGGCCCGACGGTCCGGTGCCCTCGAATTCGGTTTATCGGACGTTGAAGAGCAGCATTCTCGACCGAGAAAATGGCTTATTGATCGCGAATACTGTCGATCACGCGATTGTTTTCCAGATCCGACACGTTTTCCCAGCCGAGAAAACCGATATAATCAGGAAAATGGACAGCGAACCGAACATCCTGGATGCACTCCGACGGGGCGACGTTCGGCTACCCCCGTTCCTGTTCGAATTGGCGGGCATTGAACCGGCCGCCGCTTCGCCGCGCCGCCTGCTCCGGCCAGACGCCTACGTCGACGGGCGATGGTCCGAACGCACCATCCGATTCGCCGCCGAACTCCGCGCCCAGGCAACGCCGAAGGTGTTTCGCGATGCGATCGAGCAGTTGCGGGAATACGCGGCAGCCAGGGAGATGCGCCCGCTTCTCGTGACCACCTATCTCGCACCCGACCGGCTCGCCGAACTCGAAGCGAAAGGAGTCAGCGGCGTCGATCTCTGCGGCAACGGCGTCGTCGTCATTCCCGGCGAGGTGCTCGTGTTCCGGACAGGCAACCCGAACAAGTATCCCGCCGGCCGGATCATCCGCAACGTCTACCAGGGCGCAAGCTCGCTCGTGGCGCGCGTCTTCCTGCTGCGACCGTCATTTGGAAGCGTCCAGGAAGTCAGGGACGAGGTCGCGAAATGCGGCGGCAGCGTCTCGCTCGGCACCGTCTCGAAGGTCCTGAAGGTCCTCGAAGACGACCTTGTCATCCGCCGAGACGGGCGAGCGACCGAGCTGATTCAACCCGACGAACTACTCGACCGATTGGCCAAGGCGTTTCGTCCACCCTCCGTCACGGCTCGCAAGAAGTATCAGTGGACCGGCGATCGCAGTCCCTGGAGTCGAGTCTTCGGCCAGAACGCGCGACGGCTGCGTGAATCGGGCGAACGGCTCGTGAAGACCGGCGCTTCTTCCGTTGATGAGTACGCAATCGCACTGCGCGAGCGCATGCAATCGTACTACTGCACCGCGATAGAGGCGATCGAGCAGCCATTGAAAGATGAGCTTCGGGAATCATCTCATTTCCCCGACCTCGAGTTAATCGAAACTCGCGATCCGACGGTCTATTTCGATACGCAACCCGCAACTCAGGTTCCCGCCGCCTCACCAGTCCAGGCGTGGCTGGAATTGCAGGCAGGGGACAAGCGGCAGTCGGAAGCGGCGAAGATCATTCGTCAGCGCATCCTGTCTGAATTACAGACGGAGCGGAGACTCGGATGAGCATGGCCCCGCTGGTTACGGCCCTGCTCGACCTGACGCACGAGCTGCCCGGTCTGCCGAAACCACTGCTCATCGGCGGCGGATTCGGGCTCTATCTCAAACAGCGCGACTTGGAGGATCGCGATGTCCAGACGCTGATCCCGGGCGAATTCTGGCCGCCCGCCCGCGCAACGGAGGATATCGACCTGCTGCTGCCGGTTGAAATAATCATCAGCCGCGCGGACATGCAGGCTCTCCGAAACCCACTTGACCGGCTCGGTTACGTGTCCGACGTGGATTTCCTCCAATTCACCCGACAGACACCGATGGGCCCGGTCAAAGTGGACTTCCTCACGGGCGACATTCCACGCCAGCACCGGTCAAAGGTGAAGATCAGCCGGCCGCGCGTCCGCCCCAAAGGCGGTGTCAGGTTGCACGCGTATCTCACGCCGGAAGCCCTCGCGCTGGAGTCGCATTCGTTTGAGCTCACTCTCCGGGGTGTGAGATCAAACGGTGAACCGTCCGACGTGCGAGTCTGCATACCGAATCCATTTACCTATCTTCTGATGAAGTTGCACGCGTTCCGAGACCGCGCGGACGACGAACAAAAACAACTGGCTCGGCATCACGCGCTTGACGTCTTCCGCATCGTTGCGATGCTGACCCGCCCGGAGTTCGATCTCGTCAAGTCACTCCGCGACATCCACGCCGCCGCCGGGCCCGTGACCGCGGCGAGCGGGATCGTCCAGGAGTACTTCGCCGATGGAAATCACCTCGGCGTCTTGCGCCTGCGGGCAGAACTCGCCTCCGCCGGAGTCGACGCGTCGCACGTCCCGATCGATGCATTTGTCAGTGCGATCTCCGCTCTGTTTCCCCCTTAATCCGCCGGATGTTGAGCAGGCGACGGAACCGCCGCGCGGCCGGTCCCGTGCTCGCATCCCCAAAAACGCGGCCAACCCAGCAAAACTCCGCACACACCCGCCAAACTCCGCCAGCTCCGCACACACGTCCCGCGAAAACACACCCCCGCTTCATCTCGTGCAACAATCCCGCAGATGCCGGCGCAACAAACCCCATCCTCAGCCCGCCGCCGCGCCGCCACGGCCGCGCGGCCGCTACCCGCGCCCCTCCCACGTTCCCACCTTCCGACCGCGCCAACGTCTGATAAATTAGATGCCCAACCCGGCACACACGCAGAAAAAAGTTTGGGCGCCTTGGGCGCATTCGCTGGAAACGCGGTTTCTCCAACCGCCACACCGTCTGATAACCAACATTGCCAACCGACCCCGCGCAGGCATAGAACTTTGGCAACCTTCGGCCAGTTCGCTGGAAAGCGGGTTTCGGCCGGTCCGCGCATCGAGTTCACGGCCGCGTGTGCTTCTGCCAGGCCAACCAGCCGCCCCCGGTCGTCCCGACGCAATCGAATCAGACGCTTGGGTTATAGTGGTCCGACGGCCCGGCCCAGGGTAGTGCCCGGCCGCCGACGGCTGGGCACGGGCCATCTTTGGGGGATTCTGACTCATGCTGATCGTCATGCGGACCGACGCCACGCCCGACGAAATCGACGGCGCTTGCCGCGCCGTCCGCGATCTCGGCCTCAGCCCCCACCCCATCCCCGGAAAGTCCCGCACCGCCATCGGCATCACCGGCAACGTCGGCCCCGTCGATCCCGGCCAGCTCAGCGGCCTGCCCGGCGTCGTCGAGGTCATCCGCGTCACCCGACCCTTCAAGCTCACGAACCGCGAGATGAAGCCGGACGACACGCACATCCACCTCGGCGGCCTCACCATCGGCGGCCCCGACTTGATCGTCATCGCCGGCCCCTGCTCCGTCGAGACCCGCGACCAGACGCTCGGCGTCGCACGCGAGGTCAAGAAACGCGGCGCACAGATCCTCCGCGGCGGCGCATTCAAGCCCCGCACCTCGCCCTACGCCTTTCAGGGCCTCGGCGCCGAGGGCCTCCACATCCTCGCCGAAGCCCGCGCCGAGACCGGCCTGCCCGTCATCTCCGAGCTGATGTCCACCGAGGACGCCGACCTGGTCGAGCAGCACGTCGACATCATCCAGATCGGCGCGCGGAACATGCAAAACTACGCCCTGCTCCGCCGCGCCGGCCAGTGCCGCAAGCCCGTCATGCTTAAACGCGGCATCGCGGCGACGCTCGAGGAGTTTCTCCTCGCCGCAGAGTACATCATCTCGCAGGGCAACCACGACGTGATCCTCTGCGAGCGCGGCATCCGCGGCTTCAGCGATTTCTCGCGCTTCACGCTCGATATCAGCATCGTCCCGGAGTTGAAACGCATTACGCACCTGCCCGTCTTCGTCGACCCCAGCCACGCCGCCGGCCGCCGGGAGCTGGTCATCCCGCTTGCCCGCGCGGCCATCGCGGCCGGTGCGGACGGCATCATGGTCGAAGTGCACCACGACCCGAAAAAAGCCCTCTCCGACGGCGCCCAGGCCCTGACGCTACCGATGTTCGAGCAGATGATGGGCGAGCTGCACGCGATCGCTCCGGTGCTGCGGCGGAGGTAAGAGCGAGGCACGACTCGAATCTGAGCCCCATGCGCGAGCGCCGGCGAATTCGTAATCCGTGATGAAGCACCGAATACCGTAAGAGCCGAGCGAAATGAAATCCCACCGCAAGGAGCTCTGGTTTGAAATCCCCGCCCGCCGCGGCTTCGTGAACATCACCCCGCAGGTCGAGGCCGCCGTCCGCGAGAGCGGCGTCCGCGAGGGCCTCGTGCTCGTCAACGCCATGCACATCACGGCCAGTGTCTTCATCAACGACGACGAATCCGGCCTGCACGCCGACTACGAGCGCTGGCTGGAGCAGCTCGCGCCGCACGAGCCGACCTCGCAATACCGCCACAACCTCACCGGCGAGGATAACGCGGACGCCCACCTCAAACGTCAGATCATGGGCCGCGAGGTCGTCGTCGCCATCACGGAGGGCCGCCTCGATTTCGGCCCGTGGGAGCAGATATTCTACGGCGAATTCGACGGCCGCCGCCGCAAACGAGTCCTGGTGAAAGTCATCGGTGAATGACAGAGGCCACGACGGCTCTCCTCGCCACCACGCCCGCCGCTGGCCCAGGAACGGCATCCCGCGGGGCGAGCCGCCATCCCCGACGCCCTCTCGATTTGAGTCAAGCAACGAGCCGGGCGCCCCGACGAGTGTTCCCGCCCAAGCGCCCGGCCGCTCCGTCATCGACTGATTCTGCGCCGCAGTGGGTCATCCACGCCGACGCACGCGACGCCATGCCTCGATCACCGTGAGCCGTCCCCCGCCAACCAGTGCGATCGCCATCAACGCGGCCGCGAGCGTCAGCGGATACTCCATTCCACCCGCCTGGGCGGAGAACTTGCCCCAATGCGCGGTCACGATCGCGACGAGCATCGTGAACGCCATCGGAATCGCGGCCATCCGCGGCCAGAGCCCCAGCAGCAGCGCCGCGCCGCCGAAGAACTCCGCCGAGCCCGCGAGGACAGCGCTCGCGTAGGGCATCGGGATCCCGATGCTCGCCATCCATCCGGCCGTCCCCGCCAGTCCGTAGCCGCCGAAAAGCCCGAAGAGCTTCTGCCCGCCGTGGTAGATGAAGACCACCGCCAATACGGCCCGCAGCACGAGCATCCCCAAGTCGGCCGCCACCTCCCGCAATTGAGCGATCGCGTTCGCACCGGCCTGGGCCGGGGTAGAGCCGGCACGGATGCCCTCCGTCACTGGAGCATTCCGACCCTGGTTCCTCGCCTCATCCGCGTTGATCATTGCAGTCCGCATCTGTTTCTCCTTTTGCAAGTCGTCGTTCCAACGACTATTCGTCCCAAAAAAAAGAACCGCTGAGGTCTACTGCGCGCCTGCGTCCGCCTCCCCCATCGCAGGCGCTTTGCGAGCCTTTGCGAGAAGATCGCTCAGCTCGGCCAGCTCGGCCGGGCTCATGTGCCCGAGTTGCCGCCGGTGCAAATCGCGGATGGGATCGTCGAGTTCACCTACGATCGTCAGGCCTGCCGGCGTGATCCGCACGACGATGACGCGACGATCATGCGAAACCCGGGCCCGCTCGACGAGCCCTGCCTTTTCGAGGCGATCCACCAGGCGGGTGATATCTGGATCGCGCGAGACCATTCGCTGCGCGATTTCGCTGCACGGCAGTCCCTCTGCGCCGACGCCACGCAGGATCCGGAGCACGTTGTATTGCGAGTCGGAAAGGCCCCGTGAACGGAACAGGCTCTCGAACTCACCACGAAGCACCGCGAACGTCCGCCAGAGGTTCAGAAACGCCTCCTCCTCCGGCAATTCGAACGGCTTCCGCTTCTTCAGCTCCTGCTGAAGGGCCGAGCGTTCGGCAGACCCCGGAGTCGATCGGTTCGTCAACATGCCAATAGTATTCCTCATAACGACAGTCGTGTCAAGTCTTTGTTCGAGAATTTTTGGGGACTGAGTTGCCGAGGCGCTCCGCGTTTCGGTTGTCGGACCTCAGGCTATCAAGCGAACGCACATCGGGCTGCAAGGAGCTGAACGACGCCCACGAGGAGACGGTCAGATCTTCGGAAGGGATCGCCGGGTCCGCGCCGAGTCGACGTTCCCGGTGTTGAGTGTCGTCGCCGGCTCAAACAGGATGACCTCGACCTCATCGTCGGCCACCGGCCGGTGCTCGACACCTCGAGGCACGACCAGGAGCTCGCCCGCGGACAGTTCGACCGAGCGGTCTCGGAACTCCATTCGAAACCGGCCGCGGTGAACCAGAAACAGCTCGTCCTCGTGCTCGTGGAAGTGCCAGTCAAAGGCGCCGCGGAACTTCACGAGCTTGACCTGCTGGCCGTTGAGCTCGGCGGCGATCCGCGGAGACCAGTGATCGGAGAATCGCGCAAAGGCGTCGGCGAGATTGATTTTCACGGTGGCCCTCCAACGGGCGGCCGCCGGGAGCATGCCGCGCGCGAATTGTCACGCGCGGCTGGGCGGAAATAAAGGCGGCCCGGCGGCGCTTTCGCGCCGCCGGGCCAAAAAACCGGCAATCACCTACTCTCGCCCGATCAGGACTACCATCGGCCGTGTGGGCTTAACTGCTGAGTTCGGAATGGGATCAGGTGTTTCCCCACACGCATGGTCACCGGCAGATCGTGTCACCGGCGGCGTCCGAAGACGCCGCCGGCGTTGATACGCAGTGCAGTGGAATATCGCGGAGATCGGCAACCGACCTTCTCACGTTACTCGGTTATGGCTCGCATTCATGGACCCAGTGGTTCATAAATGCGGTCAAGCAATCGACCGTTAGTACTGGTTAGCTCAAGACATCTCTGTCCTTACACACCCAGCCTATCAACCTGATGGTCTATCAGGGGTCTTCAGCTCACCCGAAGGGAGCAACGAGTCCTCATCTTAGGGACGGCTTCACGCTTAGATGCATTCAGCGTTTATCCAGTCCGTGCTTAGCTACCCAGCGATGCCCTTAGCAGGACAACTGGTACACCAGAGGCACGTACCACCCAATCCTCTCGTACTAGAGTGATGGCCCTTCAAGACTCATACGCCCACAGCAGATAGGGACCGACCTGGCTCGCGCCGGTCTGAACCCAGCTCGCGTACCACTTTAATCGGCGAACAGCCGAACCCTTGGGACCGCCTACAGCCCCAGGATGTGATGGGCCGACATCGAGGTGCCAAACGACCACGCCGCTATGGACGCTCGGTGGTCATCAGCCTGTTATCCCCGGAGTACCTTTTATCAGTTGAGCGATAACCCTTCCACACGGGATTACCGGATCACTAGGGCCTGCTTTCGCATCTGTTCGACGTTTGGGTCTTACAGTTAAGCCGGCTTATGCCCTTGCACTCAGCGCACGATTGCCAACCGTGCTGAGCCGACCATTGCGCTCCTCCGTTACTCTTTGGGAGGAGACCGCCCCAGTCAAACTGCCCACCTAACACTGTCCCTCGTCCGGATTCACGGGCCGAGGTTAGACAACGAATAGCACAAGAGTGGTATTTCACCGCTGGCTCCCCGATGGCCGAAACCACCGGATCGACGCCTCCCACTTATCCTACGCATGCGATACCCGTTATCAATATCAGGCTGCAGTAAAGGTTCACGGGGTCTTTCCGTCTTGCTGCGGGTACACGGTATCTTCACCGCGACTTCAATTTCACCGAGTCGGTCCTTGAGACACTGCTCCAGTGATTACGCCATTCATGCGCGTCGGAACTTACCCGACAAGGAACTTCGCTACCTTAGGACCGTCATAGTTACGGCCGCCGTTTACCGGTGCTTCGGTCGCCAGCTTCGCGCTTGCGCGCTAACCGACTTCCTTAACATTCCGGCACCGAGCAGGCGTCATTCTGTATACTTCCTCTTTACGAGTTTGCACAGAACTGTGTTTTTGATAAACAGTTCCCAGAGCCGTTTCTCTGCGCCCGCTTCCGAAGAAGACGGGCCCCCTTATCCCGAAGTTACGGGGTCAAATTGCCTAGTTCCTTAAGGACCGTTCTCTCGAGCGCCGTTAGGATACTCTCCTCGCCCACCTGTGTCAGTTTTGGTACGGATCCGCAATTAACGCCAGCAGCTTTTCTCGGTCACTGATTTCAGTGCTTCGGCAACAGATCGGCCTCGCCCTTTCGGGCACCCTCGTCTAATAGTGGGCCACTGTCCTCAATGACGTCCCTGCTGGAAATACATACGGAGTGCAGGAATATTAACCTGCTGTCCATCGTCTACGCCTTTCGGCCTTGACTTAGGGTCCGACTAACCCTGGGCGGAATTACCTTCCCCAGGAAACCTTGGGCTTACGGCGAGGGGGATTCTCACCCCCTTTATCGTTACTCATACCGGCATTCTCACTACCACTGGCCGCTACCACTCCTTACGGTATGGCTTGTATCTCCAGTGGTACGCTCTCCTACCGCGCATTGCTGCGCCCGCAGCTTCGGCACGACGCTTAGTCCCAATCATTATCGGTGCTCATCTTCTCGACCAGTAAGCTATTACGCACTTTTTAAATGGTGGCTGCTTCTAAGCCAACATCCTGGCTGTCACAGAAGACGAACTTCCTTATCCACTTAGCGCCGTTTTGGGGCCTTAGCTGGCGATGTGGGTTGTTTCCCTTTTGTGCATGAACATTAGCGCCCACACACTCACTCCCGGGATAGTCTTTACGGTATTCGGAGTTTGATTGAGGAGTGTAGCCGGGAAGGCCCACCGTCTCATTCAGTAGCTCTACCCCCGTAAAGTAGTTGTCCCGAGGCTGTCCCAAAAGACATTTCGGAGAGAACCAGATATCTCCACGTTTGATTAGACTTTGACTCCTCCCCACAGGTCATGCCAGAACTTTTCAACGTTCACGACTTCGATCCTCCAGGAGGTTTTACCCTCCCTTCAATCTGCCCATGGGTAGATCACGTGGTTTCGGGTCTACCACCTGCGACTTAGCGCCCTATTCAGACTCGCTTTCGCTACGGCTCCGCCCCTGAAGGGCTTAGCCTCGCCGCAAACGGTAACTCGCCGGTCCATTATCCAAGAGGTACGCAGTCAGCCGTCCTTGCGGAATCGGCCTCCTACAGCTTGTAGGCACATGGTTTCAGGTACTTTTAACTCCCCTAGAAGGGGTACTTTTCACCTTTCAGTCGCCTTACTTGTTCACTATCGGTCGTGCAGGAGTACTTAGCCTTGGAGGGTGGTCCCCCCATGTTCAGTCAGAGTTCCACGAGCTCCGACCTACTCATTCACCAGCTCTCGCGTCCGCCTACGGGACTGTCACCCTCTCTGGTCGACCTTTCCAGATCGCTCGGCTCTGCTACTGCTGGCTGTTGGGCTTTTCCGCGTTCGCTCGCCGCTACTGACGGAGTCTCGGTTGATTTCCTTTCCTCCAGGTACATTAGATGTTTCAGTTCCCTGGGTTCGCTCGCTCCGGCCTATACATTCAGCCGGTCGTGACCCTGTCTGGTTGCCCAGCAGGACCGGGTTGCCCCATTCGGAGATCCTCGGATCAAAGTGTGTTTGGCCACTCCCCGAGGCTTTTCGCAGCCTACAACGTCCTTCATCGCCTCTGCACGCCTAGGCATCCACCATGCGCCCTTTCTAGCTTGACCACATTTATGAACGACTGCGGTCAAGCCATACTCAAGTAACGTGGTTGTTACACCGCTTTTGAGAGAACGAACCGTACTCCCGACCAGGGCCCCGAAACTGCCGGAACCCCCGCCGAGAGCCGACTCGACTCTTGCTTAAGGTGCGGTTGTGATACCCGCGTATTCCACTATGCACTTGTCAAAGAACTCGACCCGTTGCCGGGCCGCCTGCCTTTGGAGCAGGCTTCCCGCCTCCGAAAGTCGAAGACGGGAAGCTTACCACACCTGCAAGCCGTGTCAAGCACCCTCGAGCGTGCCGCCGGGCCGCCGCCCGATTTTTGCGGTTTTTGCTCCGAAAACCGCCCGCCGACACACGAATCGGCGATCCACTGGAGCCGACCGGGTTCGAACCGGCGACCTCCTGGTTGCAAACCAGGCGCTCTCCCAATTGAGCTACGGCCCCGGCTCAACCAACCCCGGCCAGGACACGCCTAGCCGCAGCCCT
>JADYZL010000649.1 GCA_020853155.1 Bryobacterales bacterium | reverse complement strand
GGGGCGCGCCCACGGCTACCGGGGACGCAAGGGGAGAGCCTCGTCCGCGGAGAGAGCAATGCGCACGGAGAGAAACGATTGCGAAGCGAAGGACTTAAGGAGATGGAACAGGAATTCAAGCTGAGCCCACATCCGGACTATAAGCGGATGGCGCCCACTTACCGGATGTACAAGCACTTGTATCTGGGCGGCGATGTCTTGCGCAGGAACGCCGCCGAGTATCTCTACCGGCGCCTTCGCGAACCGGGGGAGGTCTATGAAGAGCGGCTCTCCCGGGTGTTCTACGAAAACTACATGGGCTCCATCATCGATTGGTATGCCTCCACGCTATTTCGTCGGGAACCGATTGTCACCTATGAACACGGCCGGGCGCGCGGGAAACAGTTTTTCGGCGAGCTGCTCGACGATTGCGACAGGAAGGGAACCGCGTTCGGCGATTTCCTGCGGCAGCAACTCACTTCCGCCCTGATCTACGGCAGCAGCTATGCTTTGGTGGATTTCCCGAAGCCGTTGACGAGACCGGCCAACCGGGCGGAAGAAGACGCATCGGGCCTTTCCCGCGCGTATCTCTCCCATTTCACGCCGGAGCAACTGGTGAACTGGGCCTACGACGAAGTGGGCCGCTACGAATGGGTGGTGCTGCGGCAAGAGCGGATGGTGGTGCGGGACGAACAGAAACCACGCTGGGAGACGGAAACGCGCTGGCATTACTACGACAAGCGCGTGTATCAGATCTACCGCGCGCATGGATCGGGCGCGCCGGTTCTGATCGACGAGGGACCGCACGGCTTCGCGGCGTTGGAGCAGGTCCCCTTATTCGAACTGCGGGTCTCGGACGGGTTGTGGCTGATGAACAAAGCCGCGCTGCTGCAACTCGAACATTTCAACAAGTCGAACGCGCAGGCCTGGGCGCTGGCCATGGGGCTCTTCGCGATGCCGGTCATCTACTCAGACCGCGAATGGCAGCAGGTGGTAGGGGAGAGCTACTACCTCAAGCTGGGAGCGGACGACAAGTTCGGGTGGACGGAGCCCGAGGGGCGGGTTTACGAGATCGCGGCTGAGAACCTGAAGCGATTGAAGGAAGAGATCTACCGGGTCTGCTATCTGCTGAACCAGGCGGGCGGCCCGCAAACTTTCGGCCAATCCGGCCTTAGCAAGCAGCGCGATTTCACCGTGACGCAGGAAGTGCTTCGGGGCTACGGGGATACCGTGAAGGACTTCTCAAAGCGGATCCTGCGAGCGATCAACGAAGCGCGAAACGACGAACTCCAACTCAACGTGACCGGGCTGGACTAGTTCGACATCGGCGACTTCAGCAATGAGATCGACGATGCGCAAAAGCTGATGAACTTCGCGATTCCATCAGACACCCTGCGGCGGCAGATTTACAAGCGGCTCACGCACAAGTATCTCTGCGACGTTCGCCAGGACATCAAGGACAGAATTTCCAGCGAGATCAACGAACGGCTGGATGAAGAAAGCAGGCAGAACCAGAATGAGTGAATTCAACGAGCAGGGCAACCCCGGGGAACGGCAGAACACAGCCGATATCCGGGGCATTGTCCAGGAAGCGATCGAAGAGTTCTCAAGGCGGAAGCGCGAAGAGGCCGAGCCGGCCCAACGGGCCGAGCTTATGGAAGAGCGGCGCCGCCGTGAGCAGCTCGAATCACAGGTCAAGGATTTGCTGCAGAAGGCCAGGGAGAGCGAGCAGGAAATGGCGCGCACCCGCATGACCGGCGCGGTGAAAGAGGAACTGCAGAAGCTGGGCGTCACCAAGGTGGACCTTGCCTTCCGCGTGATGAAGGACGAGATTCGGCAGAGCGGCGATGGCCAATATGTCGCCCGTGGACGCGACGGCGATGTGCCGCTGCAGGATTTCGTGAAGAAGTTCGTAGACGAGAACCCCGAGTTCCTGCCACCACGGATCTCCGGTGGATCGGGCACTTCGGGCAGTGGCCCCGACCCCGCCGGATCGCGATTGGATCTGGATGCCATCCGGCCGGGAATGAGTTCGGAAGAACGGCGCGATTTCCAACGTGCGATCGCCAATCTCGTTTCGCAAACATTCAAGAACTAATTAGAAGGAGAAGAGAGACGAATGCCTACGATTACATCGGCAAATCTCGCGCAAGCGATCGTGAAGCTTGTCGCGGCTGACGCGCTGCCCGCGCTGATGGGCAACCTGGTGATGGGGAATCTCGTCAACCGGGATTTCGAACCGACCCTGGCCAATTCCGGGGATACGGTGAACGTACCGATTCCGCCGGTCATGACGGCGAACAACATCGCGGAAGGCGGTTCGGTGCAGACGCAGAATCCGAATCTGCAGAACGCGCAGATCGTCCTGGACACCCACGTGGAAGCGAGTTTCCAGATCCCGGACATCTCCAAGGTGCTCGCGGTTCCGGACCTTCTTTCGCTCTACATGGAGCCGGCGCTGGTGGCCATTGCGGAGAAGATCGAAGGCGACCTACTTTCGCTCTACGCCCAGTTCTCCGCGAACACTCCGGTGGGTACGGGCGGAACGGCCATCACGGAGGCGGCCATTGACACGGCGGAGACGCGGCTTTTTGAAGCAAAGGTTCCGTCGAGTGCTCCGAAGTATTTGGTGGTGGATTCGGGCGCCTACTCCACCTTGCGCCAGATCCCGCGCTTCAGCGAATACCAGACCGTGGGCGACGCGGGCCTGAAGGCAATGGTGGATGGCACGGTTGGCCGGATCAAGGACTTCTTTGTCTTCCGCAGCCAGTTCGTGAAGAAGACCGGCGCCGCTCCTGTGACGACGAACAACATCGCGTTCACGCGCGACGCGATCGGCCTGGTGGTCCGGCGCCTGCCGCGGCCCTTGCCGGGCACGGGCGCCATTGCCGAATACGCTGAGTTCGGCAGTTTCGGCATGCGCGTTTTGATGAGCTACATGCCGGATACGCTCGCGCAACAGTTCACGGTGGACGTGCTCTACGGGAAGGGTGTTCTGCGGAACAACTTCGGCGTTCAGGTCCGCAGCTAACAGTTCGCCG
>JADYZL010000648.1 GCA_020853155.1 Bryobacterales bacterium | reverse complement strand
GGGTGGCCGTATTTGCCAGCGGCGGGTTCGGACGCGCCGAACTCTATCCGTTCTCCGACATCGATCTGGTTTTTGTGCATTCGCCGGATGCCAGCCCCGAAACGCTGCAAGCGGCCGTGCGCCCGGTTACACAAGCTCTTTGGGACTTTGGCCTGGAGCCCTCTCATTCCGTGCGAAGCATGCGGGAGGTGGCGCAATTTCAGGCCGGCAACACGGAACTCTACCTGAGTCTTCTCGATGCACGGCCTTTAGCCGGAGCCGCCGGACTGCAACTCGATTTCGAGAAGGCCCGCGCGCAATTGCTCCGGGAGAAACGGGACCGCATCGCCGCGCGGCTCTTCGATCTGATCGACGCGCGCCGGCATACGTTCCAGCATACGATCTATCACCTTGAGCCCGACATCAAGGATGGGCCGGGCGGGCTGCGGGACCTCAATTCCATCCGCTGGCTTTCCCTGCTGAAACAGGAGAGCCCGTTCTGGAGCGAGCCGGGACGCTGGCTCACCTTCGAGCGGGAGGCAAACGCGCATTTCGCCGCCATCCGGTGTTTTCTTCATTTCGAGGAACTGCGCAACCAGAACCAGTTGCGCTTCGATCCGCAGGAGGAATGGCTGGAGCTACTGGCGCGCCACGGCCGGGACGCTTCCCGCTGGACCCAGGAGCATTACCGCTTCGCCCGCGCCATCTTCCGGGAGCTCGAACGCTGGACGGAGCGCTTCAATTCCAGCACATCCGCGCTGATGACCGGAATTGAGCGATGGAGGAACCGCCTCGGCAACGCCGAATTCACGGTGAGCCGCAACCGGATTTACGCGCGGAACGCAGCAGGGCTCGAACTTGACGAATCCCGCATTTGGAACCTGTTCACCTTCGTGGGGAGGCACGGGCTGGAATTGGGCGGAGATACGCTGGACCGCGTCGAGCGTTTTCTGGCGCAGCCGGATCTGACGCTGGGCAGTTACGCTTCGGTGCGGGACGCTCTCTGGACGGTTCTCGAAACGCCCTACGCCAATATCGCCGTGCGCGCGATGGAACGGACGGGCTTTCTCGCCTTTCTGTTCCCCGAATGGAACGACATCGATTCCCTCCCCGTGCGCGATTACTACCATCGCTACACCGTCGATGAGCATACGCTGGTTTGCATCGACGCATTGTGCGAACTGACGCGCGGGCAGGAGGGGCTGGACCTTCGGATGCTCGATCTCGCCGAACAGACGCAATCCCAAGCTCTGGTGATTCTGGCCCTGGTGTTCCACGATATCGGCAAGAAAGACGGCGTCGAAGGCCACGCGGAGCGATCCCGGGCGCTGGCAGCGAAAGCTCTGGAGCGAATCGGCGTCGAGGCACGGGAGGCGGACGCCGTACTGGCATTGATCGAACACCATCTTCTGCTTTCGAGCGTCATGCGGTCGCGGGATCTATCGGACCCCGGCACGGGGCGGGAGATCGCGCACACGATCGATTCTCTTCCGCTGCTGCGCTGTCTGACGCTGCTCACATACTGCGATATCCGTGGGGTCTTTCCGGGCGCGCTCACGCCGTGGCGCATGGACCAGCTATGGAGCGCATACCGGGTGGCGCAGATTCCCCTTGAAGATCAGGTGGCGCTTGAGCGAATCGGTCCGGACGGGGATTTCACGGAGGAGCAGCGCGCGTTCCTCGAAGGGTTTTCGACGCGCTATCTGCGCATTTTCCTTCCGTCGCAGATTCGCGAACAGTATGAGCTTTACCTGGCAAAATTGCGCGATGAACCGGCTGTGCGGCTGCGCCCGCGGGAACGCGCATTTGAGCTGATTGCCGTCGCGACAGACGGCCCGGGGCTCTTCGCGGAGGCCACCGGCGTGCTGGCCGGCATGGGGCAGAACATTCTTCTGGCCGACGCGTTCCGGAATGCGCAGGCTGTCGCCGTGCTGCGCTTCCAGTTCGAAGATCCTTCGCGCTCCCTGACGCTGAACCCCACGGACCGGGATGCACTCGTGAGGCGCATGGACCGGGTGCTACGGCAAGGGGAGAAGGCCGCCGAAGTGGCGCCGCGCCGGGGAATCGTCCGCAGCCCGCGCGGCCCGCGCCGCATGGAACCGTATGCCTACGCGCGCAACGGAGTCTCTCCCACGTTTACGATGGTGGAAATCGGAGCACCGGACCGGCAGGGGCTGCTCTACGATATCGCGCGCACGGTAGCCGAACAAGGAGTGAGCCTCGACGTGCTGATCATCGAGACGCGCGCGCACCGCGCGTTTGACACTCTTTATGTGCAGAAGAACGGCGCCGAACTCAATGAGGCGGAGCAAGCGGAACTGATTGCCGCCCTGCATCAGGTACTTGGGGCCGGGATGCCCCAGCGATTCTAGAAGCGCAGGGAATAGCTCAAGGAATCGCTGGCTTCGAGCAGGAGCATTTGCAGCTTGCGCGGGCCGTCGATCTCTCTCGTCTCGCCGAGGCTCGCTTTCGCTCCCTTGAATTCCACCTTGAACCGGTCAAAGCCCGCGCTCGAGCCCCGCAAATCCACACTCTGGCCGCCCTTGGGCAGCAGCGGGAGCTGCTCGACAAACGGGCCGGGATGGCGGATTTCCACATCGATGCGATCCCGGCGCAGCGTGAGTGTCTTCGTACCCACGCCAAGCGGGTAAGTGAGCACCACGTCGCCTTCGGCCATGGTATTCGGGCCGTCCTTGATGATCACGTCCACCTTGTCCGAGGAGAAGCTGGGGGCCACGCGCGTCGATTCGTAAACATCCTCGGAGCCCTTGGGACGGGTGCCCCAAGCGAACGCGCCCGTTCCGGGCTGGCTGAGCAATACCGTGCCATCGCGTTGCGAGCGCAGCATGGTGAGCCCCAAGGTCTGCTGCGGGCGGACGGCTTCTCCACCGGCGAAGGCGAGGTAATACGCCGTAGGGCGGTTGGCGAAAAAGTAGAGTGCGTTGCGGCCCGGTTCCTTCTTCACGTGGTTGAAGGGGTGAGGGTCCGTGCAAGGCAGCGTGGTGAGGGCATCGCGGAAAAGGGTTTCGTCGGCCCGCCAGTCAAAGTGCCGCCGGTGCAGGAACACATACGGGCTGTATGCTTCCGGGGCGCCCACTTCGAGATCGGGAACCTTCGGCCAGGTGCGCGCGAGGGCCAGACGGCGGTCTTTGATCCACTTGGCGTACGCGCTCTGGTCGAGTTCAAACGCGCGGGCCAGCCGAAGTTGTTCGGCGATGGGGGTGCCGTTGCGGTAGGGCATCCCTTCGTCCATCGCGAGCCAGCTTTTGTCCGAGCGGGTGTTGATGGCGGCATTCAGATAATAGCCGCTGCGGTTATCCTCGAGCGCGACGTTCCAGACGAGCCAGATGTAGTATTCGCGCAAGGGCTCAAGAAAATACTTTTCGAGCGGCGTGCCCCTGGCATAGTTCCAGGCCATGCGGATGTTGCTCGATTGGGTACCGAGGTTATAGCCCATGTCGGGGCCGCCGGCCTCGTAGAAATAGCCCACCGGATTCTGAAAATCGCGCAAGCTCGAGATGAGCCGCGTCTCCAGGGTCTTGCGAATTTCGGGGTCCGGATGAAGGTCGAGATAGGCGAGGGCGCCCGCCCAGAGATCGGAGTAGGCGCTATTGAACCGCTTGCCTTCCTCATAGAGTTCCGCACCGTAGAGGAGGGCCAGAATCGCCTTTCGGTCGGCGTCGGCTACCTGGCGGAGCAGGTCTTCATTCAGCGCCGGGCCATCCTTCAGATAATGGAGCGTTTCACCCATGAACTTGGTGGCGGAAGCCGTGGCGGCGAGGCTCCATTGCTTTTCGCCGAGCTCGCTGAACATCCCTTCCGGGCTCTGCCTGCTGAGCCAGAAACTCAATGCCGCCTCCAGCCGGAAGCGCACTTGCGGGGAGTTGTAAAAGGGGTTCCACGGCCGGTTCTGCGTGTAAAAGAATGTGAGAGCGAGGATGTTCTCCATCACGCGGGCGTTGTAGGGTTTGTTTTCTTCGAGCTTTCTCCAGACGGGTGCGTTGATGTAGCCGCGATTGGGCCCATCTCTCTCGACGGCGGTAGCCAGTTCGTGGAAATGCGCCACGTAGTAGGGGAGATCCAGTTCATTGTCGGCGAACGCATCGAGACCGATCTTGGAGAGGTCGGCGGGAGGAATCACATCCCAAAATTGCGCCTGCAGAGGCCGGGGCGAGAGAGCAAGCGCCAGAAAAAGCGCTATCGCCGCCAGCCATCTGCGTCCCGAAGGAAAACGAAAGCTCATGCCGACTATGGTGGCTGGTTTGAGGGCGGATTGGCAATTCGGGCGAACCGGCCTGCACGGTGGAAGGCCTCGGCGCGTCAAGTATAGGTGGCTGTGCGCACGCTGATTCTGATCTTCCTTTTCGCGGGCTCCTGCTTCGCGGGAGATGCGGAGAAATTGGCTCACGATGCCGCCAAGGCCGCTCGCGCCGGGGATTACGTGCGCGCGTTCTCGCTCTACTCGCAAGCGGCGCAACTCTCGCCCTACAGCACCTACAGCCTGCAAAGCCGGGCGATGCTGGCCGCGGCGGCGGGTAACGAGCAGGTTCGCTTTGGGCCGGACCCATCGGGAGCTTCGGAGGCCGCGCCGCCAGAGACTTCGGCCGAACAGGCGGCGTTGCTTGGGAGCATCGATGCGGAAGCGCTCGCGGCCACGCGCAACCCCCTTCCGCCCGTGCGCCTGGAGGCAAGCGATGCGGTGCGGGACCTTAATGAGACTGCGGCGCCGAAGCAACTCTGGGAGACTGTGCTCAAAGGCTACGGGCTCGATGCGGTGTTCGACGATAGCATTCAGGACACAGCCCCGGCGCGGTTACAGCTCCGTGGCGCGGACTATCGCGAGGCAATCCGCGCTCTCGAACTCGTCACGAACACGATAGCCATCCCGGTGGCTGAGAATCTGCTGCTGGTGGCGGCGAACAATGCTACCGCGCAAACGCAGTTCGAACCCGCAGCCGCCATCGCCATTCCGCTGCCCCAAGTGATTGCGAATGAAGACGCCACCGAAATCGCCAACACGGTGCGCCAGGCGCTGGAGATCCGCACGGTAATGGTGGACGCTTCGCGGCGTTTGCTGCTCATCCGGGACCGCTATGCGAAGGTGATGGCCGCCCAGGCGCTTGCCATGGAATTGATCGGCTATCCGCAGGACGTGGTGCTCGAAGTGGAGTTTCGTGAGGCCACGCGGCGCGCCATGGACCGCTTTGGGGTCAACCTGCCCACGTCGTTTCCCGTGCGTGTGTTCACCACCTGGATGAACAACCGGTTCTCGCCCGCGGAAGGATTTCTGAACTATCTCAGTTTCGGTGGAGGCTCTTCTCTCATCGGCATTGGGATCGCGTCGGCGGAGGCGGTTGCGTTCATGAGCCGGAGCGATTCGAAGACAATCTATAAGGCCGAAGTCCGCGGGAGTTCCGGCAAGGAGAGCACG
>JADYZL010000647.1 GCA_020853155.1 Bryobacterales bacterium | reverse complement strand
GGAGCGGTGGGCTGCCATGGCCGCGAGCTTGGTTTCCCAAACCGCATCGATATCGATCGCGATCTGCGGCTCGAAGGGATAGGGCTTGCGGAACTGATCCTGCAAGTAAAGGAACACAGGATTGCGGCGGAGAACGGGCGTCTCCGGACAAAGGTTGGGCACCATGACGAGATAGGCCGCGTCCTGCACGGTCATGCCGCCGTACCGGTGGTCCGGGTGATAGTCGAACGGACGGTGGCTGAAGACGAGGTCCGCACCGTAGCTCCGGATGAGGCGGATGATCTCCCTGCGTAGCTCCAGCGTGGGCATGAGTTCGCCATCGTGGTTGTCGAGCGTAATGTACCGGGCCAGGCCGAGAATGGCCTTTGAGGCTTCGGATTCGGCGGCGCGAATGTTGGCGAGTTCCTCCCCCTTGAGCAAGTGGTGCCCGGCGTCTCCATTGGTGAGATTCACGAACGTCACTTCATGCCCTTGTTTTGCGAAAAGGGCGGCGGTTCCGCCCGCGTAACCCTCGCAATCGTCGGGATGCGCGCCTAGAACCAGGATTTGAAGGGAGCTTGGATTGGGCATGAAGGGAAGATTGTACACCGTTTCATTCGAGAGGCTCTCAACAGGCGGAGCGCCTCCAGTACCCTCACCATAGCACGCCGGCAGCGGCCGTCTCCGCTCAACGGCTCTTCCGCATGCCCGTTCCGAACCGACGTGAGATGGGCGCGGCGCGGCTTCGCGAGATGGCACCCGCCGGAGCCTTCGGCGCCGCGGGCCCCGGACTTTCGCTTACACTGAGAATCGGATTCGAGTTCCTTCGGCCTCTCCACGAGGAATCGGTGAAAGCCATGAACGACCGGACAAAGGCCGCGCTGAAAGAGTGCGCCGTACAATTCGTGGATAAGAGCGGTTTTTCGCGGTTGATTAAGCCCTTCTTTGCCGGGTGCGGCGCCATTCTCGGTTTCCATCGCGTGCTGCCCGAGGGGACCGAAGTCTGCACGCCGGGGCACGTGATTGGCGTCAATCAGCTCCGGGCCGCGCTCGCGTTCGCGCGCCGGTCTGGGTGGCGGTTTATCGCGCTCGATGAGATTCCAGACCGGTTGAGCAGCAAGAGCCGGGAGCGTTTTCTTGCCCTTACGCTCGACGATGGCTATCTCGACAACCTGGTGCACGGGGCCCCGGTATTTGAAGAGTTTGACGCGCCCTTCGCGCTGTTCCCGTATACGAATGCGCTTGATCGCGCCGGTATCGATTTCTGGATGTTGCTCCAGGCGCTGCTGCTCTCCGTGGACTCGCTCCAGGTGGACCATCCCGCACATGGGCGGCAGGTGTTTGAAACCCGGACCATGCAATCGAAAAGAGACGCTGTGGAAGTGCTGTTTCATCTCAGCGGGCCACGCGAAGCCACTTACCAGGCCGTGTTGGCCGCGAGCGCACGCGCAGGCCTTCCCATGGAGGCGATTCTCGACCGGGATTTTCTTTCCTGGGACCAGTTGCGAACCTTGGCAGCGAACCCGCGGGTTACCATTGGAGTACATACGGTTTCGCATGCCAATCTGGCAGCCCTGAGTGACGAGGGCTGCTACCGGGAAATTTCTGAAGCGAAGGCGAGATTGGAATCGCGCCTGGGGACGAGGGTCAGGCACATCGCGTACCCTTTTGGATCGCCGTCGAATTGCAGGAAGCGCGAGTTTGATTATGCAAGAGAATTGGGATTTGTGACTGGAGTGACAACGACCAGGGGGAATGTCTTTCCGCGCCACTCGGAATCCTTATTAACTCTGCCAAGGCATTTGATTTCCGGGGTGAAGCACAGCGCGGATATTAAATATCTTCGGATGAGCTTAAACGGTGTTTGGGATACGCCACTAAATAACAAGATAGTGCGAAAGATGCAAATATAGAAAAGCGAACTTTCCGGTTTCGCGCCGGACAATCAGGCGATAGACGATTTATTCATCCAAGGGTGAAGATTGGAATGGTTTGGGTGAGGGCCCAGGCCGGAGAAAGTACTGCATGGAAATATCGATTCTGCCGGGGCCATCCGCCTTTGAGGCGATTGCAGCCGAGTGGCAGCAACTGATCGAGGGGTCGGAAGCGGAAGTGCTTGCATCGCCGGGCTGGTATCAATCCCATTTGGCCGCTTACCCGGTGAGCAATACGGCCGTGATTTGCGCGAGAGATCGGGGCCGGCTCGTGGGGTTGATGCCGCTGGGCCGTTTGCGAACCGATTATCGCGGCCTGTACCTTTCCGTCGTGGCGTCGTTCGCCGTCGCGGATTACCAACCACTCATCGTGGATGCCTCGCGAGCACAGGAGATTCTTCCCCTCATGCTCGATGCAGCCATTGCGCACTACTGCAAGCCGGGCGTGATCTGGTGGCCGCATATTCCCTCGGACGATCCCGCGCTGCCGGTCCTGCGGTCATACCTTCAGGAAAAAGGCATGCCGCTTTTTGAAGAGACTGATACGGCCCCGCGGCTTGCAATCGAGGGACGCAGCTTCGCGGAGGTGGAGAAAGAGTTCCCTTCGAGCCACCGGGTGGATGCGCGCCGGCAGCGAAAACGCCTTGCTGAACGCGGCCCGGTGGACTTATGGCAGCCCGGAACGCCCGAGGAAGGACTTGCCGTATTGGACGAGTTCTTCGAAGTTCACGACGAGAAGTGGCTTGCGCAGGGGTATCCCGGCCAGTTCCAGTCACCCGCAGTCCGTAAACAATACCAGGAAATCCTGACGAGAT
>JADYZL010000646.1 GCA_020853155.1 Bryobacterales bacterium | reverse complement strand
CGGGTGGAGGAAGTGCCCTTTCCGGATCTGAACGCGCTGAACCACGCGGCATCCGTCACGTTGCTCGCCGAAGCGGCCACGAATTTCGAATGGGCGCTGGCGCGCGCGGAAGAGATCGGCCCCGATGTGCGAGGGCGTTTCGAGCAGGGTCTGCTCATCCCGGCTGTGGACTATCATCACGCGCAGCGCCTGCGCGCCCATTGGATGCACGAGGTCGAGGGCCTCTTCCAGGAATGCGATCTCCTCCTGACGCCGGCCTCACCGGTGGTGGCGCCCTTGATCGACGATCCGTTTGTCGATCTGGGCGGAGAGCGTGTGGACGCGCGCGCGGCGATCTCCCGCTACCTTCGTTCCTTCAATTTTCTGGGCCTCCCTGCGATGACGCTCCCGTGCGGAACCGGCGGCGAGGGAATGCCGGTCTCCGTGCAACTGGTGGGCGCCTTTGCCGAGGATGTGTTCGTCCTGCAGGCCTCGATCCTGCTGGAGCAGGTGCTGGAATTTACGGCGGCGCCGCCGGTATAGCTGCGCTCAGTAAGGGTTGCCGCGCAGCCGCAACAACCGGTTCTCCAGAACGGCGGGCCACTCGCTCCCGTAGGTGGCGGCCGGGTAGACCGGCTTGCGGCACCAGGTTTGGGGATCCTGGTAGCCAAGAAAGTTCGCGAACACCCCGCGAACCCCGTCCTGGCCGTCTCCCCGCGCGAGAGCATCCAACACAAAATCGAACGCGCGCGCCGCGTGGGCCTCAAGCGTTCCCGCGCTGCCCTCCTCCACGCGAATGGTGGCGCCCTGAGCGCCCGGCGCGGCACATATAAAACCCCGAACCACGTCCTGGAACGGGAGATCCGCCGTGCGCTCACCAAGCGTGCCAAGTGGAAGATCCGCCTGGCCCGGCGGGGGCACAGGCAGCGAAAGGTCCACAACCCGAATCTCCATCGGATGAAGAAACCATTGGCCCTGGATGAGAACTTGCGCTTCCAGCTTGAGCCGTTCCGAAGGGTAGTCATGCGGAGGGCGCACATCCAGCCAGAACGTGTAGGTCGTGCGATCTGGAGCGCGTTCCGCATCGGGCAGGGAACTGCTCCGAAACGGCAGTGGCGTAAATACCCGGCGCTCCACTTCCCAGCCCTGCGGACCCTTGGAGACAACCTCCCGGAAGACGCGCGTCTGCATCGCATCTTCCGGATTCTGGGCCAGGAAGAGGCGGAAGACGGTTCCCGGTTCCACGTCCACGATGATGCGGAAGGAATTCCACACGCCACGCACGAGGGGCGGCGAAAGCGTTTCGACCGGCGCGGACACGCGGTCTTGCGGAAAGATCTCGCCGGTGGGTGTGTAGCGGGTGAAGATCGTGCCCACGCGGATGGGCTGCCCGGCCGCGAGCAGGCATAGAAGGGAGCAAGCGAAGAGCAGGCGCGTCATCCGTAGCAATGGGGCAGCGGTCTTCATCGGCGACAGGATCCTGGGGCGTAGCCACACCCTCCGTTTCATCGTATGACAAGCGGCTTCGAATCACGATGCGAGCCGTTTGGCCGGGAAGGCGCGCTATGCTGATGAGTTGCTTGCCAAGCGGGAAGGATGCGCAACGAATGAAGGTGAAGGTGAAGCGGATTCATGAGGATGCGGTGCTGCCGCACTATGCGCATGGGCCGGATGAGGATGCCGGCCTCGATCTGCGATCCGTGGAAGAAACGGTGCTGCGGCCCGGCGTGCCCTATGCCGTGGCCACGGGACTGGTTCTCGAAATTCCGCCCGGTTGCGAAGGGCAGGTTCGTCCGCGCAGCGGCCTCGCGCTGAAGCACGCCATTACCGTCCCCAACTCGCCGGGCACGATCGACCCCGGCTACCGCGGCGAGGTCAAGGTGATTCTGCTTAACCTTGGCCGGGAGGATTTCCCGATTGCCGTGGGAGACCGCATCGCGCAACTCGTGCTGGCCCGCTATGAGGCGGTGGAATGGGAAGAGGCGGAACCGGCCGAAAGCCTGCGCGGCACGGGCGGATTCGGCTCGTCGGGACGCAATTAGCGCAACGCCCCGCCACGCTATCGAAGCTTGCTCACCTCGTTGCTCAGTTGGCTCCCGATGGGGCTCTGCTGGCCCGCGTACTTGTTGCCCGGCTTTGACCGGTACGGGTTTGAGGAGGGGGAGGATAACTGCTCAAACGTGAAGGAGCAGATGCGCATGCCGGGATATAGCGCTACCGGCAGGCGGCTGAGGTTGCTCAATTCGAGCGTCGCCTTCCCGGTCCAGCCCGGATCGAAAAGCCCCGCCGTGCCGTGGACGATGATTCCCAGCCGGCCCAGGCTCGACCGGCCCTCCAGCCGGCCCAGCACATCGTCCGCCAGGCTCATTTCCTCCTGCGTGATCGCGAGAACGAAGTCGCTTGGCTGCAACACGAAGGGCTCGCCGTCGGGCACAATCACCTTGCGCATCAGGTCCTGATACCCGGCGGGGTTCCGCAAGTCCACGAACGGATACCGCTGGTACTCGAACACATTGAACTCATTTCCCAGCCGCAGATCCACGGAGCAACTGCCAAACTGGTCACTCTGCAGCGCGGGGGCAAACTGGATTTTGCCGCTCGCAATGTACTTCTTGATATCGACGTCGGAAAGAACCACGTTGGGCGCTCCTCAAACCTGCCATGTTAGCAAAGCGCCGGGTGATCCCTCGGGAATCCCGCTTTCGACCCACGTAAACCGCTGAAAATCGATAGACGGATGCAAATATCTTTGGGGAAACGCATATTTTCTCTATTTTTTTGCAAAAGGCATTGCGATCTCTAACTCTGCAATGCTAGGATGGGATCAACAGTAAGTCATCCTTGACTGAATACATCCCCAGCAGTGGGACCCAGCCCACTGCATAGCCCCTCTGAGAAGCCCCGGGTCCCAGCCCGGGGCTTCAGTCCGTTTGGGCCTTCATCGTTCCAAAAATTTCTCCAAAAGGAATCAGGACCAATGCGTGCGGATTCGCCAGGCCTCAATCTCGTGTATCTCAGTCAAGTTAGCGGCCAATGGAGAGGCGGAAGGCGAGTTTCTCGGGGAGGCCCGCGTCGAGGATCTTTCGCTGCGCGGAGGCGATATCGTATTCTACCCGGTGCATTGTGTAGAGTTTGGAGTCGCTGTCATAGACGGCATACGCCGCCCGAGGATCCTGGTCTCGGGGCTGGCCGACACTGCCCGGGTTCAGCAGGTAATAGGAATCCTCTTCGATCGGGACCGATTCTGTGTCGTGGGGCGTGGGGCGCGGGATTTCCATCACCTGTCCCCGAAGGATGCGGAAGCCGCCCTGCAAATGCGTGTGGCCGAAGAAGATGATTCCGGTCTCCAGGCGGCCATCCAGATGTTCCGCGTCGCCCCGGGTGATGATGTACTCATCTTCGTCAAGCGGCGAGCCATGGCAAATCTGGAAGCCGTTCACTGCGACCGGGCCCTTCGCGAGGTTACGCAAGTAATCGAGGGTTTCCGTATGCAATTGGCGCAGCGTCCAGTAAGTGGCGTCGCGGGCCGCGGGATTAAACCAGTCGAGATTCTCGCCGAGGGCCACGGCCTTATCGTGATTGCCGCGAATCACCACGTTCGAGATGGCCTTGATCCGGTCCGTCGCCAACTCGGGATCGGCGCCGTAACCCACCAGATCTCCCAGGCAGAGAACCCGGTCCACCGACGGATAGCGGCGGCTCACGTCGGCAAGGACGGCATCGAGTGCTTCAAGGTTGGCGTGGATGTCACTCAGCAGCAGATACAGCATTCGACCTGGGCTCTCTCGCGAACGGATGCCAACCGGATCCTTCCACAACTCTGGCCAAGAGTAAAGATGCCATCTCCACCGGCGCGGCGGAAGGCCATCCCATTCGCAAGAAGAGTACTACCCCCATTGTAGACGGTTGCCCGCGCCACGATTGCGCCCGCCAAGGCGAAGCAATTGGTCCCGCTACGCTTCCAGCCGGAGCGATTCCGCGGACGAATTTGGGGAGAAAAGCCGTTAGACTGGAGTTGCATGGCCACCATCGATTCGGCCGAATCCGCGCAACGCGTTCGGATCCGGTCCGATTCCACCCCCAGTACGATTAGCGCCTGCTTCAACCTCACGCCTTCGATGGTGCGGGATGCCCTTGTTCGTCTCCGCTTGATCGGATGGATGTCGGTAGCGGTGTCGGTTTTCTTCCTAACACTCGTGGGCTTGGCGAATCCGATCGGCCCAGCTACGGAGATGGAATCCATTGCCATCAAGGGATCCGTTGCCGTTCTGATACTCGGTGGCTTGCTGCTTGCGCTTCTCGCAAGCACGCCGAGAGTACCAGCCTTTGCGGTTCTGCGGGTCGGGATTCTCTTCCAGTATCTCGGGGCATTCGCGCTCGAAATGTTGCGCCTCTCCGCCGCGCGTTATCAACCTGGTAGCTCGGACCACGATTACGCATTGCTACTGCCTTGGATTGTCATCTTCGGTTTCTCGATCCCCGCCAAAGCGCGCGTGGCGTTCCCCATCTCACTGATTACGGCCACGATGGCGCCGCTCGTCTACGTCATTAACATGCGACTGGGCTGGGTGGAAGGCCTGGACGCCAGTTCCTGGTTCGGGCGCTTCGTGCCGGTCTATGTCACCGCGATCATTACAGCCATTCTCTCGACGAGATTCTACGCGCTCGGCCGCAGCCTGGAAAGCGCCAGGCAGATCGGCAGCTACAAGCTGACGGACCGGATCGGCGCCGGGGGGATGGGGGAAGTCTGGCGGGCCGAGCACCGCATGCTTTCGCGCTGTTCGGCGATCAAGCTGATTCGGCCGGAAGTGATCGGCGTGGCGAGCAACGGCTCCGCGAATTCGCAAACCGCGATGGCGCGCTTTGAAAGAGAAGCCCAGGCAACCGCCGCCCTACGCAGCCCGCACAGCGTGGAAATCTACGATTTCGGCATCACCCAGGACGGGCGGTTTTATTACGTGATGGAGCTGCTTGATGGGATGGACCTCGATTCGCTGGTAAAGCGCTTCGGCCCCGTGCCGGCCGCGCGCGCGATTTACTTCCTCCTGCAAGTCTGCGACTCCCTGAGCGAAGCTCACGATTTGGGCCTTGTCCACCGCGACATCAAGCCGAAGAACATCTTCGTCTGCCGGCTGGGGCGCAACTTTGATTTCGTGAAAGTGCTGGATTTTGGGCTGGTAAAACACGTGGGTCCCGGGATTGACCAGAGCTTGACGCAGGAAGGAACAACAACGGGCACGCCCGCGTATCTGGCGCCGGAAGCGGCGCGCGGGTCGAAAGAAATCGATGCGCGAAGCGATATTTATTCGCTCGGCTGCGTCGCTTACTGGCTGCTGACCGGGCAAACAGTATTCGAGGGCGCCACGGCGGTCGCCACGATTTTGAAGCATGTCACCGAGGCGCCAGTTCCCCCTTCCCAACGGACAGAGAATCCCGTGCCCGCGGATCTCGAAGCCGTCGTTCTCCAATGCCTGGAAAAGGATCCGGAGCGGCGGCCCCGGAATGCGGAAGAGCTTTCCGCCTTGCTTGCGCAATGCGGCGATGCGCATACATGGCGGCGCCGGGAAGCGCGGGCTTGGTGGCATTCCCATTTGCCCGCATCGACGGCGCCCCACGCCCCATCCTGCGAAGCGCAGCATCTTCATGTGCAGCGGGAAACGAGTGAGGACAGCAAGGCAGCTACGCTCCGCTAGGGAATTGCGGCGACGAGAGGCCCCCGGCTGCGCCAACTTCGCAACCGCAGATATCCGTCAGACTCGAAGAGCCGGAATCCAACCCGCTAGTGGATCGTGACCGGCCGCGAGTGCAGGCCGGCGGGACTGGCGACGGGCGCTCCCGCGGCCTTCGCAGAGGAGCGGACAATCGAGACGCCGAACGGAAACGCGAACAGGCCAAGCAGCGCGAAGACCGCGATCGCGCCGACGCCCGCTTCCCGCTGGACCGGTTGCATCACCACTTGCGCGGGGTCGTTCACGTTGGCCCAAACGGAGATTTCCGCACCCGGCGATTCCATCTGCGTCAGGGCGGAGAGCGCGGCGGCACGGCTCTCAAACTGCCCACGATCCAGCGCGGCGGAGTAGCGTTTGCCATCCACGAAGTAGACCACTTCCTGATAAACGTGATGCTCGCGGTAGGAGTGCCCTTGCCGGCCAACCGGCCGATGCTGGGCGATCCCCGCCACGTCGCCGCTCAAGGAAACGCGGGCGCTCAACACGGTGGCGGACACCGGGAGCCAACCCTCTCCGGCGGAGAACAGTCCCGCCACCTGGCGCCCCGCCATGACGGCCGACACCGCGCCCAGAATCACCAGCATCCACCCCATGAACTCTACAGATGCTCTTCGATTGATCATTGCCGTACCCAGATCGCCGACAAACGGCTTCTGTATAAATAGGCGAGATCGGCGGAAAAACGGATCACCCGCCTTTCCGTCCGGCCCCGTGCCGCCGCCACCCCCGCCCGGAATGTTTCGTCGAATTCGATACACTCTATACGGGAAAGCGCTCAAATAGATCGAAGGAGGATTTCAGAATGGAAAGTCACGAAGCAGCCAGACCAATCGGAATGAATGGCCACGGCGTTGCGCGCGGTGAGAACGGTGCGCAGCGGAGGGATGTATTGAAGGCAGGAATCGCGGGGGCGGCCGTGGCGGGTTTTCCGGCGATCCTCCGGGCGGCCGATATCGGCAAGAGTATTAAGGTGGGCCTCGTGGGCTGTGGCGGCAGGGGCACCGGAGCGGCATCCCAGGCACTGCGCGCGGACGACTACTCCGTGCTTACCGCCGTGGCGGACGTCGATCCGGCCCGCATCGAAAGAGCCCTCACATCCCTTAATCGCGTCATGAAAGACCGGGCCGCGGAGAAAGTGAAGGTCGAAGACAGCAAGAAGTTCCTCGGGCTGGATGCCTACCAGAAGGTGATCGATAGCGGTGTGGACGTGGTGCTGCTCGCCACGCCGCCCGGCTTCCGGCCGCATCACTACAAGTACGCCGTGCAGGCCGGCAAGAACGTGTTTGTCGAGAAGCCCGTTGCCGTGGACGCGCCGGGCGTGCGCAGCGTTCTTGAGCAATCCGTGATTGCGCAGCAAAAGGGGCTCAATGTCATCGCGGGCTTCTGCTGGCGTTACAGCAACTACATCGTCGATACCTTTGACCAGGTATTGAAAAATGGCGCCATCGGCGATGTCGTCGCCTATTACGCCAACTACTACACCAGCCCCGTGAAGCCCATGCCCCCCGCGAGTGCGCGGCCGGCCGGCATTTCTGATGTCCAGTGGCAAATCGCGAACTGGTACAACTTTGTCCATCTCTGCGGAGACGGTTTGGTGGAGCAGGCCGTCCACTCCATCGACAAGGTTTCCTGGGCGATGAAAGATCAGCCTCCGGTGAGCGCCGTGGCGGTGGGCGGACGGCAGATTCCCGCCGAAGGGGGCAACATCTTCGACCACAT
>JADYZL010000645.1 GCA_020853155.1 Bryobacterales bacterium | reverse complement strand
CCGGAAGCGCGACGGACGCCAGCAGATAGTGCGACGACCCGTAGGTGAAGCTCTGGTCTCCGAATTCCACACGCTTCCGGCCCTGCACCGTCAGAATCAGGCTGGGCTCGTATGTCATGGAGCAGGGCGGCGTGGGGGACGTTCGCCGGTGGACCGTCAGTCCCGGCGCCGCCGTAACCCGTCTCTCTTCCGAGCCAACATAGGCCGCAATCCTCTGAGCAAGCTCTTCCTTGAGTGCCTCCATGCGCTTTGGTGTGGAGTTGAGGTTTCGGGCGATGCTGGACATCGATATGGACCTTCCTTCGACCTCAGAGTACACCTCCCACGAATATTTTCGCTAGCCATCGACAGGAATAGGCAAAAAGTCAGTAGCTTCAGGATAACGGCCAACGAACCTGTGGCCTTAGTGTTGAGGTAGGGGGGGAAGCGCGGATGCGAAAAGCCGGAAGCATAGGAGAGGCACTCCTCACGAACAAGAGCCGAAGAGAGACTCAGATGAAGCGAAACGCATTCACGCTCACTCTGCTGGCCACGATGATCGGCGCTCAGGCCGGCGCGGACGAAGCCCCGGCTTACAAGCGAAATCCGTTGACCTTGGTTTACGCCGGTGCGATTTCAAGTAACGAGCCCGGCAAGGTCCAAATTCATCCGGTAACCTACAAGCTCAACGGGCTGGAGATTTCCGCCAACGTATATACCCCGGCGAACTACGATCCGCGAGCGAAGTATCCGGCAATTGCCGTGGCGCATCCAAACGGCGGGGTGAAGGAACAGGTGGCGGGGTTGTACGCCCAACGCTTGGCGGAGAAGGGCTACATCACGATCACCGCGGATGCCGCCTATCAGGGCGCGAGCGGCGGTAAGCCGCGCAATGTAGACAAACCCGCGAATCGCATCGAGGACATCCACGGTATGGCGGATTTCATCACACGCTACTCCGGCGTCGATGTCATGCGTTTGGGTTTGCTGGGCATCTGCGGTGGCGGCGGGTATTCGCTGGCCGCCGCCCAAACCGACAAGCGTTTCAAATCCATTGCGACCGTGAGCATGTTCAACTCGGGACGGGTTCGCCGCAATGGCTACGTGGATTCGCAACGGGCTACCATCCAGGAACGCCTGCGCCAGGCCTCGGCCGCCCGTGCTCAGGAAGCGGCCGGCGGGGAGATTCTCTATGCGGGGGATGCCAACCTCACCGATGAGCAAATCGCCAAATTGCCCTTCGACCTGTATCGGGAGGGTTACCAATACTACTGGAAGACCCACGCGCATCCAGGCTCAACCTTCAAGTACACAATGAGCAGCTTACTGGACCTCATGCGCTGGGATGCCACCGACCAGATTGAACTGATCGATCAGCCGCTTCTAATGATTGCCGGAAGCAAGGCGGATAGCCTCTACATGAGCGAGGACGCCTTCTCCAAGGCTACGGGTACGAAGGACAAGGAGCTGTTCAGGATCGACGGGGCCACGCACATCGAAACCTACTGGGTTCCGAAGTATGTCGACGCGGCAATGAACAAACTGACGGCCTTTTACGCAAGGACGATCTAGCTGACCGTGTGACCGAACGGGCGGAGAATGACGAGGCTATCCGCTTCCAGCCGGGCCAATCCGATGAAAGGTTAGGGGGGCAGACAATGAAGCATAGAGCCAGGCTCCTGTGGATCGCCGCCGCGGGCATTTGCCTTCTGGCCGGTTGCGCCAGAGCGCAGCAAGCACCCACGGATATCCGTCCAATCGCCGCGGGAAAAAACGTCCTGATCGTCTATTTGTCCCGGACCAATAACACCAAAGCTATCGCAGAATTCATCCATGAAAAGGCCGGCGGCACGATCGTTCCCCTCGAGTTGGAAAGGCCCTACCCAACGGATTACGAAACCATGGTGCAGCAGGTCGCCCGGGAGAACGAAACCGGCTATCTACCGCCATTGAAGACAAAGTTTGACGGCATCGAGCAGGTTGATTTTGTATTCCTCGGCTTCCCGACCTGGGGGATGCAACTGCCGCCACCGGTGAAGAGTTTTCTGCACCAATACAGCATGAGAGGGAAGACCATCATTCCTTTCAATACGAATGCGGGGTACGGCGCAGGCAGTAGCTTTCAATCGGTTAGAGAACTCTGTTCGCAATGCACCGTTCTCGAAGGATTGGCGATCCGCGCCGGAGCCGAGAGGGATGGACAGTATCTCGTGATCCAGGGAGAACGGGCGCGGGAAGCACGTGAGGAAGTGGAGAACTGGCTGGGAACGATCATGAAGCGTCTGCGTATACAGCGGCCTTCACCCTAGGCCCTGGCACAGGGAACGGGGGGCTGAGGCAAACAATATCCTGGCCAACGGGCAAGCGAATCTTCGATCGACGGAAACCACAACAGCATAGGAGACCGAATGCGGATTATTACAGCAATCATTGCCGGGTTTATCCTGCTCGCACCGGAAGTGCAGAGCCAGATCAGAATCACGCGGAGAGCCTCGGAACCGCCGCGGCCGGCGCCGGCAGAGTACTTCACCGGTTCGGTTCAGATCGATGCTCCATTTCATGGGAATGCGCCGGCTCGAGTGTCCGGGGCGCAGGTTGCATTCGCGCCCGGCGCGAGAACGGCCTGGCACACGCATCCGCTCGGCCAGACCTTGATCGTGACGGCAGGAACGGGGCGGGTCCAACGCTGGGGCGATCCCGTGGACGAAATGCAGACAGGAGATGTGGTCTGGATTCCGCCGGGTCAGAAGCACTGGCATGGAGCCGCTCCCGGCGCCTCGATGACGCACCTTGCCATCACCGAGCGACTTGATGGCAAGACCGTCGAGTGAATGGAGAAGGTCAGCGATGCGCAGTATGGCGCGCTGCTGCGCGGGCAGCCATCGAGCGCCGCTACCGGTCCTCGGCCACGGCCTTCCCAAGCGGCGATGGGGGACTTCGCCCCGAAGCTCGCGGAAATCACGGACAACGTCCTATATGGTGATGTTTGGGAGCGTCCAAACCTCTCGAAGCGGGATCGCAGCCTGGCAACCGTCTCGGCGTTGATTGCCATGAACCGGCCGGACCAGTTCCGGTCACACCTTCGCATCGCCATACAAAACGGCGTGACGCGGGAAGAGTTGATCGAGGCGATCACCCACTTGGCCGTCTACGCGGGATGGCCGAGCGCCGTCACCGCGATCGGTGTCTCCAGGGAAGTGTTCGCCCAAGAGTAAGGCGGAAGAAGAATTCAGGAGAAACCATGAGGCATCATTGCATCCGGCTCGCCTTCGTGGCGGCCGCGTTCCTCGCAGCGGCAACCGCGCAGCAGCCCGCACCGGGCAACGCGGAACCGCTGATAATTCAGGAGCAAGGTAGCTTCGCCGCCGGCGGGGCGATCGTCACGAACCCTGGAACCTTCAATCCCAAGCAGCCGGCCGCCGAAGGGCAGACACTACACGGCGATCATGCGTATGTTTTTTACCAGGTTCCGGCAAACCCTCGGAAGCTCCCACTTGTCTTCCTCCACGGCGCCGGGCAGTTCTCGAAGACCTGGGAGACCACTCCCGACGGGCGAGAGGGATTCCAGACGATCTTCCTCCGGCGACGCTTCCCGGTCTATCTGATCGATCAGCCGCGCCGTGGCAACGCCGGACGCAGCACGGTCTCCGCCATGGTCAATGCCACACCCGATGAGCAGCAATGGTTCAATACATTTCGCGTCGGCATCTGGCCGGAGTATTTCCCGGGTGTCCAATTTTCGAAAGATCCGGAGGCCCTAAACCAGTACTTCCGGCAAATGACGCCCAATACAGGGCCGTACGACGCGGAGGTAAACTCCGATGCCTTCGCGGCGCTGTTCGACAAGATCGGGCCCGCCGTCTTCGTCACTCACTCGCAAGGGGGTGGGCTGGGATGGTTGACCGCGCTCAAGACTTCGAACCTGCGCGGAATCGCATCGTATGAACCGGGCAGCGGCTTCCTGTTTCCGGAGGGTGAAGTGCCCGCGCCGATGCCAAGCTCCGGTGGGACGCTCACGGCGATCGGCGTCCCGATGGCACAGTTTATGAAATTGACGAAGTTTCCCATCATCATTTACTACGGAGACTTCATTCCGGAGAAGCCGAGCGACAACCCCGGCCAAGATGGATGGCGAGTCCGGCTGGAGATGGCGCGGAAGTGGCGCGATACCGTCAACCGCTATGGTGGCGATGTGACTGTTGTGCATCTTCCGGAACTTGGGATCCACGGAAATACGCACTTTCCGTTCTCGGATTTGAACAACCAGCAAGTGGCTGACCTCATGTCGAAGTTCCTTTCCGGGAAGAAGCTGGATTAACGAGATGCCGGCAGAACGCAAGAGGAGCGCTCGGATGACTCCGACATTCATAAAGCTACTGGGGTGCTTGCCGCTGGTGCTCATAAAAGTTCTCGATGATCTTCCGGTCATGAAGTGATAAAGATCGCAAGCGAACAGACCGCATGGATAATTCTGAAGTGTATTCACATTGCAGCAACTAACTGGAGGAAACGATGCAGACGCGAAAACTTGGAACGAGCGGCCTCGAAGTTTCGGCCCTCGGTTACGGCGCAATGGGGCTCTCATTCGGCTACGGTCCGGCGGTCGAGAAGCAGCAGGGCATCACCGTCATCCGGAAGGCCGTCGATCTGGGCGTCACCTTCTTCGACACGGCCGAAGTTTACGGGCCATTCACAAACGAGGAATTGGTTGGCGAGGCGCTCGCGCCGGTGCGCGACCGCGTGGCAATCGCCACCAAGTTCGGGTTCAGCTTCAAGGACGGCAAGCAGGAACCGGGTGTGTTGAACAGCAGGCCCGAGCGCATCCGTGAAATGGTGGACGCATCACTCAAGCGATTGCGGACCGACCGAATTGACTTGCTCTATCAGCACCGTGTAGACCCAAACGTCCCCATTGAGGATGTGGCCGGCGCCGTCAAGGAACTGATTGCAACGGGGAAGGTCAAGCAT
>JADYZL010000644.1 GCA_020853155.1 Bryobacterales bacterium | reverse complement strand
TTTCTTAGTTGCCATTACGATTCTCCCAATCAACAGATTTCGCCATCCTGCGACGGCAGTGTGTTTCCTACATTTTTCGTCAAATTTGTTTTTTGCGCAATACCTTATCTGCATTTTTGTGCTATCGGACCACACTTAGTTGCATTTTGCATGAGAGAAAGTTCCACATAGAGCCACTTATGTCTTGAGGAGGTATCGTACGCGCGATGCCGCTATTCCATACTCAGAGCGCCGCCGTCTACGGTATCGATGCCCATTTGATCGATGTCGAAGTCGATGCCTATAACGGAGACCCTGGTATCTTCATCACGGTAGGGATGCCCGACACCGCCGTCAAGGAAAGCCGCGAGCGCATCAAAGCGGCGATCGTGAACTCCGGGCTGGGATACCTTTCAAGCAGCATCACCATCAACCTCGCGCCCGCGGACGTGAAGAAGGAAGGCGCGGGTTTCGACCTCCCGATGGCGATGGGGATTCTGGGCGCGATGGGCACGGTCTCCAACGGCAAGAGTCTTCTCCTGGCGGGTGAACTCGCGCTTGACGGCATGTTGAGGCCCGTTCGCGGCGCCTTGCCCATGGCCATCCTCGCACGGGATCGCGGGATTGAATCCGTGCTGCTTCCTTTGGAAAACGCAAGCGAGGCTTCCGTCGTGGATGGCATCCGCGTGTTCGGCTTGAAACACCTCTCCGAAGTCGTGGCGTACTTTCAAAACCCAGCCCGCTTCACGCCCGTCACGCCCCTGCTGCCGGACCTTTCGAAGCATGCCGGCGTGGAACCGGACTTCAGCGATGTGCGCGGACAAACGATGGCCAAGCGCGCACTTGAGGTGGCGGCCGCGGGCGGCCACAACGTGCTGATGATCGGCCCCCCGGGTTCGGGCAAGACCATGCTCGCGAAGCGCTTCCCCGGCATCCTTCCGCCGATCACGTTCCCCGAAGCGCTTGAAACCACCAAGATCTACAGCATCTCCGGCAGGCTCGGCAGAGAGAACGCATTCATCACCGCGAGGCCCTTCCGCGCGCCGCATCACACCATCTCGGACGCGGGTCTGATCGGGGGTGGCATCGGCGTTCCCAAGCCGGGCGAGGTGAGCTTCGCGCACAACGGCGTGCTCTTCCTCGACGAACTGCCGGAATTCCCTCGCAGCGTGCTCGAACTGCTGCGCCAGCCTCTTGAGGATGGCGAGGTGATTCTCGCTCGCTCGCAGTTGACGCTGCACTTCCCCTCCCGCTTCTCCCTGATCGCGGCGATGAACCCCTGCCCTTGCGGCTTCTACGGGGACGATCAGCGTGAGTGCCGCTGCACGGGCGCGATCATCCAGCGCTATCTCGGGAGGGTGAGCGGCCCGCTGCTCGATCGCATCGACATCCACGTCAGCGTGCCCACCGTGCCCTACCGGGAACTCCGCGGCCGCGAGAACGCGGAGGGGTCCGCCGCCATGCGGGAGCGCGTGGTGGCCGCGCGGGCCCTGCAGATGCGCCGTGGCTTCGTGAACGCGGCCATCCCTGCCAGGACGCTTCGCAAGTTTTGCGAACTCGACGAGGCCGGGGAGCGCTCACTCGAAATCGCCATGCGCAAACTCGGCCTTTCCGCGCGCGCCCATGACCGCTTGCTGAAAGTGGCGCGCACCATCGCGGATCTCGACGGAAGCGAATTCGTCAAGGGGAAGCACATCGCGGAGGCCGTGCAATACCGCAGCCTCGATCGCAAGTACTGGGCTTGAAGCTGCCCGCTCAAACCCGGATAAACCACTGCTTCCGGTAGAGGGCCAAGGCCAAGGCATACGAGATCAACACCATCACGATCGAATAGACGAGGGAGACGTTGTAGGGGTCCAGCATCTGGCCCAGAACGTAGCTATCCAGAAACCGCTGCGGCGAGATCCATTCGCCCGCAATGGGAACCAGTTTGAAATCGATCGAGGCGTCTTCGAGCAGGCTCGCGAAAAAGTAGATGGCGATGGAATTCATCCCAAAGACGACGGCCGGTTTCGCCCATCGCTTGTAACCCTGCACGTCCATTAGCCAATAGAAGCAGGCGAAGACGGATGTCGAAACTCCCGCCATCAACACCGCGAAACTCACGGTCCAAATCTTCTTGTTGATGGGCATGAGATGGTCGAGGAATAGCCCCAACGCAAAGAGGGCCACGCCGGCAAGAAAGAGCCAGCCGGTCTTCGTTTCGCGCGTTACCCCCTCGCGCCGCAGGAAGTAGCCTGCCAGCACCCCGAACAGCATCGTGGAAACGGAGGGAATCGTGGAGAGAATGCCCTCGGGATCGAACTCGTTCGCCTTCGACCACATGTGGTTCTGCAGAAACAGACGGTCCACGTACCCCGCGAAGTTGCCCAACGGGCTCAACACGCCGGGGCCGTAGCCGGGCACGGGGATGAGCGTCAGCATCAGCCAGTAGGCAACCAGGCAACCGGCCGCCCAGCCGAGCACCGCGCGCCAGGAGCCATGGAGGAAGATGACCGCGCAGATGAAGTAGCAAACGGCAATGCGCTGCAGCACGCCGGGGATGCGCATGTGCGGAAAGTCGAAATCGGGAAAGAGATAGAGGAACAAGCCGAGCGCGAAGATGATGGCCGCGCGTTTCGCGGAATGCAGCAGGATGGCGCCGCGGCTGTCCCCCTTCCCAATCCGCTTAACGAAGGAGAAAGTCATCGCCACGCCGACGATCCAGAGGAACGAGGGCATGATGCAATCGGTGAACGTCCAACCATGCCACTCCACGTGCCGAAGCGGCTCATAGGCGCTCTTGAAGCTGCCGGCGTTGTTCACCAGAATCATCGCGGCGATGGTGGCTCCGCGAAACGCATCGAGGGAAACCAGGCGTTCCGATGTCT
>JADYZL010000643.1 GCA_020853155.1 Bryobacterales bacterium | reverse complement strand
CGGGCGATGTTTCGCCGGAGATGCTGGCGCAAGCGGTTCGTAACACGGGATACGAAGCGGAATTGCGGTCCGCCGCGATCACGGCGTTTGAAGAGCAGGATGCGGCGGACCGAGCCGCGGAAGCGGATTATCGCTCCACGAAGCGAAAGACCACCTGGGCATTGGTGGGCGCCGTGCTAGCGGCGCTGCTTGGGATGCCGCTGATGGGAGGGCATTCCGCGCCTGGAATCCATGGCGGCGAAGCCGCGCTCGATCCGTTGATGCGCTGGATGTCCGTATGGCTGGATGCGCCGCTCCAGTATGCGATGCCCTGGCTCTACCGGATTCCGCTGCCTCTGTTGAGTTGGATTTCGGCCGCTATCGCCCTCTGGGCCATGGCGTGGGCAGGGCGTGATTTCTACGTCCGTGCCTGGAAGGTCGCATTGCATCGCTCTTCCGATATGAACACGCTCATTGCCATGGGCACCGGCGCCGCGTTTCTGTACTCCCTGGCCGTCACCTTGGCCCCGGATATGTTCGTGGCCGCGGGCGCGACGGCTGGCGTCTACTATGAGCCTATTGTCTTCATCATTGCCTTGGTGCTGCTGGGAAACACATTCGAGAAGCGCGCCAAGCGCCGGACTTCATCCGCGCTGCGCAAGCTTGTTGACCTTCAACCTCGCGTGGCGCGGGCCGAGCGCGGCGGCGCTATCGTGGACCTTCCGGTACCGGAGCTCATTCCCGGAGATGTTGTCCTGCTGCGCCCAGGGGAGCGCGCGCCCGTGGATGGCGAGGTGATCGAAGGCGAGAGCGCGTTCGATGAATCCATGCTCACGGGTGAAAGCCTTCCGGTCGAGAAACAGCCCGGCGATGCGGTGCTGGGGGGCACTGTCAAACTGGCTGGAGATCGCGCGCGCACGTTGCGCTACCGGGTTACCCGGGTGGGGGCGGAAAGCACGCTATCCCGCATCGTGCAAATGGTGCGAGACGCACAGAGCTCGCAAGCGCCGGTGCAGCGGCTGGCGGATCGCGTCAGCGCGGTGTTCGTTCCCTCGGTGATGGTGCTCTCCCTGCTGGTTTTTCTCGTGTGGATGCTGATTCCGCGGGAACCATCGCTCGTTCTCGCATTCTCGGCGGCCCTCTCGGTTCTGATCATTGCCTGTCCTTGTGCAATGGGTTTGGCTGTTCCTACCGCCGTGATGGTAGCCACGGGGCGCGGCGCGGAGATGGGCGTTCTGATCAAGGGCGGAGAACCTTTGGAACGCCTGGGCGATGCGCGCACCGTGGTTTTCGACAAGACCGGCACTCTTACGGAGGGCCACCCGTCCGTGACCGACGTGGAGATTCTGGGCTCTGTTCCTGAGACCGATTTGATCGCCGCCGTCGCGGCAGTGGAGCAGCATTCGGAACACCCTCTCGCGGACGCGATCGTGCGCCATGCGGCGGAACGGGAGATCGCCTTACCCCGGATCGACGCTTTTGAAGCGCTGCCCGGCCGGGGTGTGCAAGCCCTCGTCAATGGACGTACGGTTCGTGTGGGGACCGCCATTTGGCTGAAGAATTCCGGGGTGGAGACGGAGCGCGGCGAAGGCGCCGCGCAACGCTTCGGCGCCCAGGGGAAGACGCCGCTGTTCGTCGGTGTCGATTCCGAACTATCCGCGGTGATGGCGCTTGCCGACGCGCCGCGGCCGCAAGCCAAGGAAGCCATCGAACGCCTGCACCGCCGCGGGCTCACCGTGGCGATGCTCACAGGAGACCGGCGGTCCACCGCGGAAGCGATCGCCGCGCAACTGGGGATCGATACCGTCATGGCGGAGGTGTTGCCCGATGCGAAACGCCGCGCAATTCAGGACATCCAGGCCCGCGAGGGGACGGTGGTCATGGTTGGGGATGGAGTCAACGACGCCCCCGCGCTCGTGCAGGCGGACGTTGGCATCGCGATGGGGAGCGGCGCCGATATCGCAGGAGAGGCGGCCGACGTTAGCCTGATGCGCAGCGACCCTCGCGCCGTCGCCGAAGCGATCGCACTCTCCCGGGTTGCGATGCGCGTGATGCGACAGAATCTGTTCTGGGCCTTTTTCTACAATGTGATTGCCATACCGGTAGCGGCGGGGGTGCTCTATCCAGCGTGGGGCATTCTTCTCAGCCCGGTGCTCGCCGGCGCGGCCATGGCCTTCAGTTCGGTCAGCGTTGTGGCCAACAGTTTGCGCCTGAAGGGCGTCCGGCTCGTTTAGCTTGTTCGAGTCCACAATTCGAGGAGGATCCGGAATGTCAGAATCGAAACTCGAAGCCGATCACACGTCCTCGTCCTGCGGCTGTGCTCTGGAACCGGGCCGCAAAGCCCTCGGTGTCGATCCGGAGATCAAGGCCGCGAACCTTCGGCGCTTGCGACGGATCGAAGGGCAGGTTCGCGGCCTGCAGCGTATGGTGGATGGAGACCAGTACTGCGCCGACATCCTCGTGCAACTCTCCGCGGTGCAGGAAGCGCTCCGGGCGGTCGGACGCGGATTGATGAAGAACCACCTTGAGCATTGCGCGGCCACCACCTTCCGGAGTGGCAGCGCGGACGAGCGGGAAGCGATGGCCGAGGAACTGCTTCAACTGATCTACAAGCACGCGCGCTAAGTGTACGCGACGGACCGGGGCGCGCGTGTTCGATGGAATGCGGTTTCCCTTCACGGCAGCGGACCATCACGGCCAGGGATGCGGCAACGAATCTCAAACCGCCATTGCTGCGATAAAGGCGTCCGCTTCCTGAATGGACGATTCGAGGTCCTGCACGAGGCGTGTCACCTCCGTGTCAATTTCGATGGTGGTTTCCTTGAGGGATTGAATCGCCCGTGCATTCAGATTGTGCTTGAGAAAGAGCACTTGATCCCGGAATGCCGATAGCACGGGCTCCATGCGCTTCTCCGCCGTGCGCATCTTCTTCATCAGCGCCGCGTAGCGCTTCCGCGTATCGAGCAACAGCGCGCGGCTCTTTGATTTCAGCTTTGGATCCTGGATGGAGCCGACCTCTTCTTCCCACTCCGCGAACAGGTCTTTGGCGACTTTCTCCACGGAATCCACGCGCTCATGCACCTTCTTCGCGCGGGATTCGGCGTCTTCAAACTCCCCGTTCAGCTTCTTGTAGGTCTTCTCGAGATCGCCGCCGTCAAAGCCCGTCACAGCCTGGAACGCTTCGAGGGTGGTCTTAAACTGCTCTTTCGCCTTCTCCTGGTCTTCCCGGACGTTCTTCACGCGGCTCACCAGGATGTCCCGCTTCTCCTTTCCCAGCTTCTCCATCGAGGAGTAATACAAGCTGGAGCAGGAGGCGGCTAGCGCGCAGGCGGCAACCGTCAGAAGTAGGAGAGATCGGCTCTTGCGCATGGGAATTTTGTTGAGAAAATGCGCTGCGCCCACCCGGGCGGCGCCGCCTTGCCCGCGAACTGCAGGCGGCAGTTCGCGTTAGTGCTCTTCCGAGCGGGAATAGTAGTACGTGTATTTGCTGTAGAGTTCGCCGCTATGCGCGCCATTGGCCACAATACCCAGGACATTGTTTTCGCACAGCGACTGCACGGCGCGCCCGATTTGCTCGTAGCTCGTCTGGCCGATTCGAACGACGATCAGCGTACCGTCGCAGAGCGTCGAGAGCAGGTTGGCGTCGGCGGAGAAGAGCAACGGCGGAGTATCGAGGATCACCCAGTTGAAGATCTTGGGCAGTTCCTGAATCAGATTCTTCACTTCCTTGAGGTTCAGCAACTCGAGCGGGTTGTGTACCAAGGTGCCCGCCGGCATCACGAAGAGATTCGTTCCGGCCACGCGCTTGATCACTTGCGGCAAGGTGGCTTCACCCAGCAGGAAATCCGTCGACCCGGGCACGCGCGGGATCTGGAACAGATTGTGGATCGTGGGACGCCGGAAGTCGAAGTCGCAAAGGAGGGTGTAGTTGTCCGCCAGATGCGATTGCGCCAGAGCCAGGTTTGCCGCGGTGAAAGATTTCCCTTCAGCGGGGGACGGGCTGGTAATCACCACGGAGTGAATCGGCTCCAGACTCTGAATGTGGTTCAGCCGCGTGCGAAGCGTGCGAAACTCCTCGCTGGGGGGCATGGTTGGCTGCGCCCGGTCAATCAGACAGGATGCGGCCGATGGCGAAAACTGGATCTCTTCCACCTGGCGGAGCAGGTCGCCCATGGAGCCAAGATGAACTGCCGCGGGATGGGAGAGTACCGGCTCCGAAGTGATCGGCGGGGGCGGGGCGGCGCTGGTCGACATAGGCGCCTCTTGCCCGATCGGCGCGGTCATGTCGGTGTTCGGAGCTTGCGGGCTTGCAACAAACCCTTGCTGCTCCGCCTTCTTCAGCGCGTCATGTACTCGACTCATCTCATCCTTTCGCGGCCTGGTTCGATCCAGCTACCGATCTCGCCAATCGCGAGTAGCTTCGGGAACCCGCCATCGATTTCACTGTTGCCAAGTTGCTGCCCGTCTCGCCAAATTCCGTCCGGAAGTTCCGCCGCCGTCCCACTCTTCGAGCGGCCGCACCGCCCGTTGAGCCGTGCTTGGCGCGTCCTCTATCTCCGCAGCAGAAAATAGTAGTAATACATCGAGGCGCTCATCGCCCCGATCCCGAGGAAAATTGCCGTTGCCCAGGCCAGAAAGACGATGCGCCTCTTTCGGCGAACGATCGCGTCGTTCTCCAATAGGGGTACGCTGCCCAGCACCGGCAGGTTGGAATACAGACGAACGTCCTTCAGGTTCTTGAGAGATGCATCTTTCAGCTCCCGCGCTCCCGCAAGGCAGAACCCGAAAAACACTCCCATCGCGAGCCCTGTTCCAACGATGATCAACCGGTTCGGTTCCGAAGGTTTTTCGGGGAGACTCGGTTGATCCAGCATCACGAGGAGTTCCGACTGTTTCCGGTTCTCCAGATTCGTTTGCATCTCGGAGATCGATCGGCGGCGGTTCAAATCGTCGTAGCGGGATTTCGCCAGATCATAATCCCGCGTCAGCTTCACATACTCCTGCTCCATGAGCGGGCTGGATTCAATCCGGCGGGAATAGTTCGAAACCATCTCCTGAAGTTTGGCCTGCTGGTTGGTGTCCCTTTCGGTGGCGGCGCCAATGGCTTGAATGCGCGCTTCCATTTCCGCGATTTGCCGTTCCGCGGCCGCGTCGAGCCGTACCGGCTTGTTCGACGGCGGCTCACTTGCCTTCGCGGTTTCGGCTGCGGCTTCTTCCTTCACCAGATCGTCCCGGGTCTTTTTCATCACCTCGATCTGGCTCTTGAGGCGGCGTACATCGGGATGCGACTCCGTGTATCGCTGCAGCAGCGCGTTTAGCCCCGCTTCCATCTGCAGCAGTTCTTTCTCGGCCTGCATCAGACGTTCACTCTTGGCGCGCGTCTTGATCGAGGCTTCCTGGGATGCGCCGGGGCGGCGCGCCTGCTCTTTCAGCAAGGCCAATTGGCTTTCGAGGTACATCTTCTCCGTGCCGTAGCGGCTCAACCGGTCCGCCACCGCTTCCAGATTGGATTGATAGACCCGCTGTTGCGCGAGATTGGATGCAACCTGATCCGGCAACCGGCCCTGATTTGCGAGGCGGAACTGCGTCAATGCGCTTTCGATCCGGTCGAGGTCCGCCTTCGCGCCGTTCACCTGATCGTCGAGGAACTGCGTCGTGGAGGATGACCTGTCGAACTGGCCCTGATTCGTCAGGCGGATGAACTTCTCGACAATTTCGCGGACCACTTTCTGGGTGGTGTAGCGGTCGTGATAGGAGTAGGAGATCTTAAATGCAACGGTGTCTTCGTTCGGGGTGCTGCCCGCAAACCGGATCTGGTCGATCCGGACGGCCTTCCGCATCGTCTCGACCACAT
>JADYZL010000642.1 GCA_020853155.1 Bryobacterales bacterium | reverse complement strand
CCGCCGGCGCCCAGCACGCCGAGAATTTCGTAATCACCGATACGGTCGCCCGTTTTCAAATTCATGATGGCTTCTTTCCACGCAATCCGGCGCTGAGCTTGTGTCGCATCCTGGCGATCTCCCGCGTGCGCTCGCGAATCCGATTCTCAAGGAACGGGAAAAGCGCGGTTCGCCTTGAAACGCGCGCTTTTCTCGCATTGACAAAGCGGCTACGGGGTCTTGACCACGTCGCCAACCTTCGCGGTCCCCGTGCCGGTGAATGTACCCACGGAAGAGGAAGCATCCGCTTCCGTAATCGTCACGCTACCCACATCCGACGTGATCGCCCGGATCACTTTGCCGCTGGCGGGGTCTCGCACCTCGCGCACCTTGCGCTCCACAACCAGCTTGTCGCCCACCTTCAAGCCGGTGCTAGTACCGACGTTCAGAATGAGCGTGGCGCCGGAGACATCGGCTACGAGGCCGCTCACGCTTACCACGCGGGTCGGCATCACGCTTGCTTTCTCCCCGAGTTGGTTGGCAAGGTCGGTCACCGCGATATCGGTGGCTTCGCCGATGAGCGTTTCCCGGAAATTCGAATTGCTCATATCAATGCCGCCACCGCCGGAGTTCCAACCGCCGCCACCCGCACCGGCGAGCGATGCGCCCTTGCGCTTCGATTCTCCATTCCCGGTGACTGCTGCCAGAATCTCAGCCGTGTTCACGTCAATGATGCGCGCACTGATCCCGACCACCGCCTTGGCGTTCTTCAACTTCACGCCACCTACGCCGAAGCCGCCCAAGGCGCGCCCGAAGCCGCCGAGACCGGTGGAGCTATCGTCGCTGCCAAACTTGGTGATGCTGCCCGTGATGATGGCATCCACGCCCAGAATCGCGCCGATTTTCGCCGCGGTAGTGGAATCCGCACGATCGCTGTTCGAAAAATTCTGTTCCTTGAGCACTTTGTCGAGCGCGCTGCGCTCAATGAGCGAATACTTCCCCGTAGCGAGGAGCTTCTCGACGAGCAGATCCGACACACCCTTGCCCACGTCGACGTTCGCCCCGAACATGCTATGCACCCAGGTTTGTACAGTGCCGTACTCGAAATCGAGAACCGCCACGCGCTTCTTTTGCTGTGCCGCAGCCGACATATTGAGCAGCAGGACCAGCGCCAGCATCAGAATCGATGCGGCGGCAAAGGATCGAATGGAATAGAAACGCATGGATGGTAGAACTCCTTCACGGTTGAGGACAAAAAACGGTTGCCGCGACCGATGGCCTCTCTCGCCACGGCTCCGATCTCTAATCAAGGTAAGCGCAATTTGTTGCCCGCCCGGATCGATTGTGCGTCCGGAGCGCCCACCCCGCTTACCCCTGTCTAAATTATGGCTCTGCCCCCCGCCAAGTCAAGGGCACGGGCTGGTTTAGCGGCGCTCCGTGAAAGGGCGATTGTGGAGGGGAGCAGGGAAGGAAGGGACGGGTCCGAAGGGGTATTGGGAGTTCGTAAAGCCGAACCCCGCCCGTATGGTGCGGGCGGGGCTCGGGAAAGAGGTTACCAGTTGAGCGTCAAGCCGAGCTTCAGCCAGCGCGGCAGGTTGCGCTGCACCGGGTTGAGCCGGCCGAAGTTCGCGTTGGCGACGTCGAGAGACTGGATCGCGGAGAACCATGGTGTGTTGGTCGCGTTGATCATCTCGAAACGGAACTGCGCTTTCACAGTTTCGGTAATCGGGAAGTATTTCGCGATGGAGCCATCGATGTTCTTGTAGCCAGGAACCCGCACGTCGCCGAAGCGCGACGGGAATTGACGCAGAGTGAACGGTTCCTGGGTGGGGACAGGCTTGCCTGTCGCCGGATCGATCCAGAGCGAGGTGTCGAACGCTTGCTCCAGACTCGGGTTGGAGATTCTGGCGCTGCCTGGCTTGATTTGGTTGGCGTTCGGGTAATCGAGCGCCCACCCTTTCTGCAGGGTCGCGTTCGCGTTGATGGACCATCCGCCTAGGATGAAATCGACAGGCTTGGCCCAATCGGAACCGAACGCGCGGCCACGGCCGAAAGGCAATTCCCACACGCCCGTGATGACGAACTTCTGCGGGATGTCGATCTGGTCCGCGGAACGCTTCTCGACTTTGCTCGCTTCCGGGTTGTTGAAGTCGAAGTCCTGGTTGTTCAGCAGCGAAAGCTGTTCGATCGTCTTGCCGATTCCATAGTTTGCAATGAAGGTGACGCCGTTCCCCATGCGCTTGGTGAGTTTCACCTGCATGCCGTTGTAGTACTGTTTCCCGATCGGCACATTCTGGAGGCCGAGAGCGTCAAATTGCGGGTAGGGCGCCATCAGGCGCTGCCGCGGAATCGTGGCGCCGTTCAACGCCGGATTGTTCGGGATCAACCCGGCCATCGGGTTCGGAACCCGGGCGTTGTAATAGGCTGTATCGATCTTGCCGTCCGCTGTCCGGCGGTTGAGTTCCGAAACGGGCGGCACGTTCAGATTCGCCACGTTGACCGGGATCTTCCGCGTTTGGTTTCCGTTGTATCCAATCTCCGCCAGGATGTTGCCGGGCAGTTCGTACTGGATGTCAAACGAGTATTGCTGCGAGTAGGGCAGCGGCCGGTTGAGGTAGTTCACCGCAATCGACTGCCCGAGGAAGCTGGAAGCGCCCTCAGATGCGCCGATCGGTTGCAGCAGGCGGCCATTCGGCAGATTGGAGAAGGGGTTCTCCAGGCTGACGGCAGGCGTCAATTTGCCATCGGTTGACGTAATGGCGCTTGAGCGCTGGCTGAAGCCCGTCGGAGCTCCATGTTCGCCTTGCCCGAGATAGAAGAGGCCGTAGCCGCCGCGGATCGCCAGTCTATCGTTGACACGGTAGGCGACGCCGATCCGGGGCTGCCAGTTGTTCTTATCCGAATTGAAGGCTCCACGCGGGTGGCCGTCAATGCCGGCGAACATCGGAACGCCCTTCAAGTTAAGGCCGGTCGCTTGCGCGGCGATGGGGCTCGCTGCGGCGAAATCCATTCCGCGAAGCTGACGGTCATACCGTTCCACGACGGGGGTCTCATAGTCCCAGCGCAGACCGAGGTTCACGGTCAGGCGCGAGGTGAGCTTCCAATCGTCGTTGAAATAGAAGGCGAAGTAGTGGTTCTGGTAGGCCGATGCCATATTGAGATCGACGTAAGCATCCGTTGGGTAGCCCAAAAGGAAGGTGGCGAGTTCGTTGCCCGAAGTGGCCGAAGCCTGCAGGGCATTCGCTTGCGTCCAGGCCTTGCCGAAGGTATACACGCCCGTTGCGGCGCCGGGGTCGTTGTTCAAGTCGTTGAAGCGGCGGAAATCCGCGCCGAACTTGAAGAAGTGAGAGCCCATCACCCAGTTCAGGTTTGGCTGGAGCGAATAGACGTCGCTTGGTTCGCTGTGCCACACCCGGTCCGTGCCGATGGATTGATACGTGCCCAGGTTAAACCGGGGGAACTGCAATGTGGAGAACTGGGACACCAACGCGCTCGAGAAGCCGAGGCCTGTCGGGTTGTAGTTGGCGCCGAAGCTGTTGCCGGAGCTGGTTTCCCAGCGCGAGAGACCGGCGCGCAAGTCGAAGGTGACGGTGGGCGCCAGCGTGGACGTCCAATCGAACGCCCAATTGCGTCCATTGCGAATCAGCGGGGCGTTGCCCGTCGGTTCCGCGACGTTGGAGCCATTCCAAACGAGGCCGCGATACTCCGAGAACGGATTCTGGGAGTACTTGAAGTAGACGCGGTTCGAGTCCGTGAGGTTGTAATCCAAGCGTCCGCTCCACTGGTCCATGTTGGCCACCCAGCGGGAGGGGAAAATGTAGTTGTTCACATGCGCAGGGCCATCTCCGGGTCCGGTAGGTCCAGGGTAGAACCCTAGTACATTCTTAGCTACCGGATTGATGCGCGCAGAGGGGATGATGTTGCCCGCGAACTGGGTGCGCAGGCCGTTCGAAGCCGTCGTGAGCGGATCGTAGATGCTGATCGGCGCGCCTTGCGCGGTCTG
>JADYZL010000641.1 GCA_020853155.1 Bryobacterales bacterium | reverse complement strand
TCTGCGCCAGGTCCGCGCCGTAATGACGGATGAGTTCGGTGTTCCAAAGCGTGAAGCCGACTTTCGTGGGAAAGCGGCCCAGCCGCTTCTTTTCGGCGGCAATCATGTCTTCGGCGAGTTTGCGGCCCAGTTCCCAGGCGGCGCGTGTGGGCACTTCCTGCGGATTGATCCCATAGAGATTCTTCCCGGTGGGAAGCGAAGCAGGGTTACGCACGGGGTCGCCACCTCCCCCGGGGCGGATGTAGTGACCTTCCAGAGCGCGCAGTGTCGTCGGAATCTCGTTCGCGGTGCCCGCGAATCCCGCTCTCAGAAAGCCGATACGAGCTTCGTCGCTGTTCCCTGGAATGGGCTTGGCCTCGGCGGTCTTTTGATACGTGGGCGCGGCCCATGCCGGACGTTCCTTCCCCGCGTGGCCTTTGGTGATGACAGGGTGCGAAGGGGCTTCGCCCGCGGGCCGCAGCAGCATGGCGCGGGCCTGTTCAATCGCCCGTTGTTTGCCTCCTGACTTAGCGGCGAATTCGTCTCCAAGGATCTCCGCCACCACCGGCGCCAGTTCCTGCGGATCGTTGGCTTTGCTGTGAGTGTGCAGGCCGACAGCGATGCGGTCTTCGTCCAGCAGGTGAATGTGCAGATCCAGATCCTGGATGTCGGCATCCGTGGGCTCGCTCTTCGTCCAGTCTTTGTTGAGATCGCGGTCGTATCGCTTCTGCACGCTCAGATCGCGAATGCGCTGGCGCAGCGTTTCCTTCAGTGCCCCTTCTTCCTGCGCGATGAATTGCTGCGTGGAGCGGTAAATCTCCCCAGTTACGGGATCGGCGGCGGTGATGCTGGAGGCCACGATCGGTGGAGTCTGATGGCTCACGGTGACAGCCGAGCCCCGTCGCTTGGCGATCAGCGCCTCACCGACGTTGTCCATGATGTAGACATAAATGTTCGGCATCGCGCCGAGCGTGCGGTCGGACCAGTCGTCATCGAGTTGGCCCACGGGACGGCCAGGGAGAAACTCGTGTGTGCCATGCGTACCGTAATTCACCAGGGCATCCGCCGCGAATTCCTTTTGCAGCCACCAATAGACAGCCAGATATTGATGCGTAGGCGGAACCTTGTCGTTGTGCTGCAGCTTGGCATCCATGTTGGCGCCGCGCGCCGGCTGCGGAAGGACAATAACGTTGCCGAAGTCTAGTTTAGGGATGAGAAAGAATTTCTTGCCATCGCGCTCAACAACCATGAACCGCCCGGGCGGCGGCCCGTAGGCATCGGTGACTTGTTTGGCGAGCGGCTCGGGAAGGGTACGGAACCACTGCTCGTATTGCTCGGCGGGAAGGAGAAGGACATCTTTCTTGCGGCCCAGTTCCTCCACCTCCGCGGGCTGCGATTCGGAGATGTTACGCCCCCTATCCAGCATCTCGGCCACCAGCCGTTCGCCATCTTCGGGGACACGGTTCAATTTGTAGCCGGCCGCGGCAAGGCCCCGCAGAAAACGCGTCATGCTGCTCGGAACGTTGAGACTCGCGGCCGTGATCTTGCCTTTGCCGATACCGGAAACATAAATGACCGCGATCTTCTTTTCCGCATTGGGAAGTTTGCGCAGCCGCACCCAGCGCAGAGCGCGGCTGGTAAGCCGCTCCAGACGTTCGTCCAGCACGGCTTCGAATCGCTTCCCGTACCACTCCGCATCCAGCCCTTCGATCAGCGTGGGTTCGATGGCGCCGTCGAGTTCGGGAATAATAGCCCCAACCGCGAGCCCCGCCCCACGAATGCCAGCGCTGGTCGCTTTGTATTCGGTGAGGGTTTCTCCGGAGAAGAAGAGTTGCAGACCCCGCATGACCGGCACATCCATCTGGCGGGTGAGAATCTCCACGCCGCGGTTCCCCTGATACCAGCGCCCGTGCGAGCGGGACAGAATGATGTCGGGCTGCCAGGCTGTGGCGAACTCGACCGTCTTATTACGGCCGAAGATGCAGGCCGTATTGAAGCCCCTCTTTTCAAAGGCACGGATAATCGCGTTGGTGCCCGCGGTGGAGCCCAGTTTCCACCCATCGGCGAAATCGATGAAGACGCGCGGAGCATCGTCTTTCCATTTGCCCGACGCCGCGTACCACTTGCGGTACTCTTCCGCCTTCAGGTGGTGCCGCGGCGAATCAGGATGATAGAAACCATCTTCCGGCGTGGGCAGTGGCGGCTCCACCGTCTGCCTCTCGCGCAGATACGTGGCCGATGCGTAGCGGAACATCCGCCGCATGTTTTCGCCCCCGCCGTAATCGAAGTACTGCAGAATCGGTTTCTCCGTCCCTTCCCACTGCGCATTGCCGGCGCCCAGCGATTTTTCCGACTCTCGCGGGAAGACGATGATCTTGATGCCCTGGTTGTGCGCCGCCTGAAGGGCAGCCTTCATGGGGCCGGTGAGCGGCTCGGCGCGGCGCCCGGAGACGAAAATCGCTTTATAGTTGAGCAGCGCGTTGGCCTGCAGCTTGGCATCGTCGATTTGCTTGCGGCCCCAGTAGTCGTACTTCACGCCGGTATGTTTTGAGGCATCCATGAACAGCCCGATGTACGCCCCGGGAAAGCCCAGAAATACCAGCTTGGGCCGGGTCAGATAGCGGTACATGCCGAAGGTTGCTCCAAGCACCGCGATGGCGAGCGCGGCCGTGCGTAGTTTCTTCACGGCTTCCCTCCTTCCGGAACGTAAATGACTTCGCCCGAATCCATGCGATACGCTGTGCCCAGCCGCTCTCCCTTGCCCTTGCCTGTTTCTCCAGTGGCCTTCAGCC
>JADYZL010000640.1 GCA_020853155.1 Bryobacterales bacterium | reverse complement strand
GCGTTGCGTTCCTCACCAGAGCCCGATAGCTTCGATGGAGAGAGTTCCTCACATCTTTCAGTATGCCAAAGATCCATCTCCTCTTTTTCGATGCCGGCGGCGGCCATCGAAATGCCGCCACGGCGCTACAGGCTTCCACTGCGAAGATCTGTCCGGACTGGGAGACGGAGCTCGTTAATGTGGGCAAGCTCCTGGAACCATTGGATTTTTTCCACAAGTATTTGGGGACCTCCGGCGAGAATCTGTACAACCGGTATCTGGAACGCGGCTTCACTCTAGGTTCGGCGGGAATGCTGCGGGCGATCCAAGGGATCGTTCGACTGAATCGTGGGCGGATTCGACGCCTGATGGCGGAGCACTGGCAGGCAACCCGTCCAGACCTGGTGGTCTCGCTTATTCCTAATTTCAACCGCCCGCTCTTCGAGGCGCTCGAAGAAGCTTGTCCGAACTCCCCCTACATGACCGTCATGACGGATATCGCAGACTATCCGCCCCACTTCTGGATGGAGAAGCAGGCACAATACGTGGTCTGCGGCAGCGCGAAAGCGGCGGCGCAAGCGAGTGCGCTGGGCTACGAGGATTCCCAGGTCTTCCAGGTCTCCGGCATGATTCTGCGGCCTGGTTTTTATTCGCAGCCCCCGGTGGACGCCGTGGTGGAACGAATTCACCTGGGGCTCAAGCCGGAACTGGCCACGGCGCTGGTGCTGTTCGGTGGGCACGGGGCAGCGGTGATGAAAGACATATACGACCGGCTCCAAGACTCCAGCTTGCCGGTGCAAGGAATCTTTCTTTGCGGCAAGAACGAGCGTCTGGCGGCAGAACTGGAGAGAGCGAGAGGCCGCATGCCAATTCACGTGCAAGGGTTCACGAAGGAGATCCCCTATTTCATGGCGCTCGCGGACTTTTTCATCGGCAAGCCGGGCCCAGGTAGCATCAGCGAAGCCATTCAGATGAACCTGCCGGTGATGGTGCAGCGCAACGCCTGGACGCTTCCTCAGGAGCGGTACAACACCGAGTGGGTGGCGGAACACCGGCTAGGTGTAGTGCTTCGAAGCTTCCGGGACGTGGCGAGATCCACCGCGTACTTGCTCGAATCCGGCCGGTTGGAGCAGTATCGCGCCAATGCCAGGGCGATCGAGAACCGCGCGGTTTTTGAGACGCCGCACTTGATGAAAATGGTGCTGGACGAGGGCCCCGCCGGACGGAGGCGTACGGCGTACTGACGGCTCGGTTTCCGGACCTGGGAATCGACGATATGATGACAGTTTCCCCGCGACCGCCCGGCGGCTTCGGGAATCCATGGCAATTGGGAGGAGAGTTTCCGTGACGAAGCCGGTGAACACAGAGTATGGGCCATTGGCGCCGCCAAAGCGACTACTGATGGGCCCCGGACCAACCGTGGTGGAACCCCGAATCTACGGGGCGATGGCCATGCCGATCGTCAGCCACGTGGACGCCTACTTCTTTGAAGTGGCCGAAGATATCCGGAAGATGCTGCAAGTGGCCTTCGGTACGGAAAACGCATTTACCATGGCGGTTTCGGGAACGGGCAGCGCCGGGATGGAAGCGGCGGTGGCCAACGTCACGGAACCGGGAATGAAGTTTGCCGTCTTGGCGAACGGCTATTTTTCTGACCGCATGGAGGAAATGGCCCGGCGGCAGGGCGCGCAGATCGTGCGGCTGGAGAAGGCTTGGGGCACGGTCTTCAGCGGCGAGGAAGCGCGGGAGTTCATCCACCGGGAGAAGCCGCATGTCGTTGGCTATGTGCAGGCCGAAACCTCCACGGGCGCCTTCCAGCGTGGCAATACCATCTGCGAGGCAGCACGGGAAGTGGATGCGCTGACGATCGCGGATTGCGTCACAAGTTTGGCCGGCATGCCGGTTCGAGTGGATGAGACGGGCGTGGACGTGGCTTACTCCGGCACGCAGAAAGCATTGAGCTGTCCGCCGGGGCTGGCGCCAATTACGCTGAGCGCCCGCGCATTGGATCGCGTTCGCTCGCGGAAGAGCATCCTGCCCACGTGGTATCTCGATCTTCGCTTGCTCGATTCCTATTATGGAGAGTCGAAGCGATATCACCACACCGCGCCGATCTCTCTCTTCTACGCGCTGCGGGAAGCGTTGCGGATCGTCATGGAAGAGGGGCTGGAGAACCGGTGGCGGCGCCATTATGTAAATCACAAGGCATTTGTCGCCGCAGCCGCCGCACTAGGAATGACGATGCATGTTGCCGGGGAGGATCAGCTTTGGACTCTCCACACGCCGGTGCTGCCGGCGGGAATGAGCGACACGCAGCTTCGGAGCTTCCTCTTGAGGGAGCATGGAATTGAAGTGCTTGGCGGCTTCGGACCGTTGCAGGGCAAGGTGCTTCGGATCGGCTTGATGGGAGCGTCTTCCACTGTGGAGAATATCGAGAAGCTGTTAGCCGGGCTCGTGGAGGGATTTGCGGAACAAGGTTTCCGCGCGCCAGGGGATCCGCTCGCGGCCGCACGCGCCGTGTGGGCAAACCCTCCCGCTTCGCCCGAGCTCTAACCACGCCGCATTGGAACCCCAGGACGCGGTTGGAGCAAATCAGTAACTCCAGCGCCAGAGCGTCGCACCGGTCGTGAATCCCGCACCTACTGCGGCAAATAAGACGAGATCCCCCTTTTTGAGGCGACCGGCTTCGACGGCGTCCCTCGTGGCAAGGGGAATCGTGGCGCCAGTGGTATTGCCGTACTTTTCGATATTGATCACCACCTGATCCGGCCGAAGACCCAGGCGATCCGCGGTAGCGGAAATGATTC
>JADYZL010000639.1 GCA_020853155.1 Bryobacterales bacterium | reverse complement strand
CACCTTGACCAGTTGTTCCGGCGTGCCGGTGGCCACCACGCGGCCGCCGTCTTCGCCGCCCTCCGGACCCATGTCGACGATCCAATCGGCCGATTTGATCATATCGAGGTTGTGCTCAATCACGATGACCGTGTTGCCCTTGGCGGTGAGCTGGTGAAGGACGTCGAGGAGGCGGCGGACGTCTTCGAAGTGGAGGCCGGTGGTGGGTTCATCCAGAATGTACACGGTCTTGCCGGTCTGGCGTTTGCTCAATTCGCGGGCGAGTTTGATGCGCTGGGCTTCGCCGCCAGAGAGTGTAGTGGAGGATTGGCCAAGGCGCACGTAGCCGAGGCCCACATCCATCAGGGTGCGCAGTTTGGATTCGATCTGGGGCAGGTTCCGGAGCACTTCGAGGGCGTCTTCGATGGTGGCGTCGAGCAGGTCCGCGATGGAGTGATTCTTGTATTTCACCTCCAGGGTTTCCTGGTTATAGCGGCGACCTTTGCAGACATCGCAGGTGACGTAGACATCCGGGAGGAAGTTCATCTCGATGCGCTTGAGACCGTCGCCTCCGCACGCTTCGCAGCGGCCGCCTTTGACGTTGAAGCTGAAGCGGCCCGGCTTATAGCCGCGCTCCCTGGATTCGGGGAGCATGGCGTAGAGATCGCGGATGGCGGTGAAGGCCCCAGTGTACGTGGCGGGGTTCGAGCGGGGGGTGCGGCCGATGGGGGACTGGTCAATCTCGATGACCTTGTCGATGAACTCGAGGCCGGTGATTTTTTCGTGGCGGCCCGGCGCGCCTTTGGAACCCCAGACTTCGCGGGCGAGCGCGCGGTAAAGGATATCGTTCACGAGGGTGGATTTACCGCTGCCCGAAACGCCGGTGACGAGGACCATCATGCCGAGCGGGAAGGGGACGGTGATGTCCTTGAGGTTGTGCTCGCGCGCACCGTGGACGGTGAGCTTGCGACCGTTGCCCTTGCGGCGTTCGGCGGGCAATTCAATCCGGCGGCGGCCGGAGAGGTAGGCCCCGGTGAGCGAATCCGGGGCGCTTTCAATGGCGGGGGGAGCGCCTTCGGCGACGACGTGCCCGCCGAGGGTACCGGCGCCGGGACCCAGATCGATGACATGATCGGCCCGCTCGATGGTCTCCTGATCGTGCTCGACAACGATGACGGTGTTGCCGAGATCGCGGAGGTGGATGAGCGTATTCAGGAGGCGCTGGTTATCGCGAGGATGCAGACCGATAGAAGGCTCGTCGAGGACGTAAAGCACGCCGCGAAGCTTGCTGCCGATCTGGGTGGCAAGGCGGATGCGCTGCGCTTCGCCGCCGGAGATGGTGGCGGCGGAGCGGGAAAGGCTGAGGTAATCGAGGCCCACGGCCATGAGGAATTCGAGGCGGTTGCGGATCTCTTCGAGCACGCGGCCGGCGATCTGACGCTCCCGGTCAGAAAAATTCCAGCTTCGAGCGAGATCAAGCGCCGCGCGGACGCTCATTCCTGTGAATTCGGCGATGGAAACGCCTTTCACGGTGACGGCGAGGCTGGTCGGTTTGAGGCGCCGGCCTTCGCACGCGGGGCAGACGGTTGCGGTCTTGAACTCCATCAACCAGGTCTTGTAATCGTCGTAGGCGTCTTCGTAAATTTCGTCGAGCGTGGGAAGGATTCCGGGGAAGCCCTTGCCGCCGTGAAGAATGGTTTGGCGAAGTTTGGCGGGGTAGTCTTCCCATGATTTTGAGAGATCAAGATCCAGCTTGAGGACGGCATTGCCGATGCGCTGGTTCATGAGGGCGGAGCCGGCGCCGGCGGCCAAGCCTCCGTCGAGGAGCGGCTTCGAGGGGTCTCCGATGACCTTTTCCGGGTCAAAGGTCCAGATGCTGCCGAGGCCGTTGCAGGTTTCGCAGGCGCCGTAGGGACTGTTGAAGGAGAAGGAACGGGGTTCGATGGCCGCGAGGAGCTTCGCGCCGCCGCCGCCCGCTTGCCCGCCGCTTGCGTGGATGGTGTAGAAGCGCTCTTCGCCATCCACAACCGCAATCTGGAGGCCGCCCTTGCTGAGCTTGAGGGCGGCGCGGAGGGAGTTTTCGAGGCGCTGCTCAATGCCTTCCCGCAATAGCAGCTTGTCGACGACGGCTTCGAGATCGTGCTTTTTCTGGCGTTCTAGCTGGATGGGTTCTTCGAGAGAGCGGATCTCGCCATCGATGCGGGCCTTGAGATAGCCGGCGGCGGCGAGGTCTTCCATCTCCTTGCGGTAAATGCCCTTGCGGCCGCGCACGATGGGGGCGAGGACGAGAAGCTTCCTGCCTTGAAAATCGGCGAGGAGTTCTTCGAGGACGCTTTCGACGGTATGGCGATGGAGCTGCTCGCCGGTATCGGGGTCATGCGCGATGCCGATGGAGCTGTAGAGGAGCCGCAGGTAGTCGTAGATTTCGGTGATGGTGCCGACGGTGGAGCGAGGGCTGCGGGAGGTGGTTTTCTGCTCGATGGAGATGGCGGGGCTCAAGCCATCGATGGAATCGACATCCGGGCGCTCCATCTGATCAAGAAACTGGCGGGCGTAGGGGGAGAGGGTTTCGACGTAGCGGCGCTGGCCTTCGGCATAGATGGTGTCAAATGCGAGGGAGGACTTGCCGGAGCCGCTGAGCCCGGTGATGACGGTGAGCTTGTTGCGGGGGATTTCGACACTCACGCCGGCAAGGTTGTGGGTACGTGCCCCGTGAACGACGATGCTAGGGAGCATAAGGGTTCGATTCCGAGCGGGTGGGCGCCAAACCTCTATTGTCCCGAACGGGAGCGGAGCCGGTCAACGCAACGGATTGCGCAACTCTCGCAGATTCGCGAAGGGGGTTCGCGGCGTGGCCTGGATTGGGGAGGTTGCGATTCGCTGTCTCCGCTTGCCGTTCCCGAATGGATTTAGCCGATAGAATATGGGAAGGTTCGGAGCGTTACTCGAGAATGGAAAGGCGCGTTTTGCAATTTTTCCGGAATAGCTTCCTTTGTCTGGCCCTCAGCCTTGCGATGCTGAGCGGCGCCGCCGGCGCCCAGGAAACGGCAGAGCAGATGCAGGCACAACTCCAGGTGCTCTACGAGATGCGGCCCTCGGTGACGCCGGTGCGGGTTTATAGCTACGCCATCGCGGAGGGGACGTTCCAATTGGGGATGCAGGGTACCGACCTCGCGCGGGGAGCGACGGGGGAATTGCGCATCCGGAGCCGCGTGAACTACAACGAGATCGATTTGCGGGTGAAAGGGTTGCCCGCAGCGCAATCGATCGGCGCGGAATTCCTGACGTATGTGGTGTGGGCGATTTCACCTTCGGGGCTGGGAACCAACCTTGGCGAACTAAGCCTGGAACGGGGCGAGGGGCGCCTGCGGACGCAGACCGATTTGCAGAGCTTCGGGGTGATCGTAACGGCGGAGCCGTTTTACGCGACGACGATGCCAAGCGACACTGTGGTGCTCGAGAACGTGACGCTCGCGAGCGAGAAGCGTTCGCCGGCGCTGTCGTCGGTGGAAACGCGCTTCATCCCGCGAGGCCAATACAAAGTGGGGGCGGAGATGGGCGAAGTGAAGCCGTTCACATTCGAGGCCGGGATTCCGCTCGATATCTATCAGGCACGGAATGCGCTGCTGATCGGGAAGCGAACGGGGACGGACCGGTTTGTGCCGGAAGGGTATCAATCCGGCCAGGCGCTGCTGGCGAAGGCGGAGGAGCTTTATTACGGGGGGGATACGAAGGCTTCGACGGCCAAGGCGCGGGAAGCGGTGCAGGTGATGGGGGATGCGATTCAATTGTCGCTGGAACGGCAGGAAAAACTGCGGAGCGACCTGATCAGCCGGGCGGCGGACGACCGGGTGCGGCGCGCAACGGCCACCGCGGAGGATGCGGAGCGGCGGATGAAGGATGCGCTGCAGAAGCAGGCGGCGGCGGAGAAGGCGACGCGCGAGGCGGAGCAGAAGCGGGCTTCCGCCGAGGATGCGATGCGCCTTGCGGTGGAGGAGCGGCGGCGCGCGCAGCAGGAAGCGATCGAAGCCCGCGAGGTGGCGCAGAAGCTGGTGCAGGAACAGCGCCAACTGCGCGATTTGCTGGTTGAGCGGCTTAACCAGGTGCTCTCGACCGAGGATACCGACCGGGGCCTGGTGGTGAAGCTCTCCGATATTCTGTTCGACCCTGGCAAGTTTACGCTGAAGCCGGAGACGAAGGTGCTGCTGGCGCGCATCGCGGGCAT
>JADYZL010000638.1 GCA_020853155.1 Bryobacterales bacterium | reverse complement strand
TCGAAACCGGGCCGGTGCGCCAATCGAGGCCATCGAGTTCCACCACGCAATCGCCCGGCGGGCATTGGTTGTCGATGATGATATCGGCCACATCGATTAGTTTCTTGCCGGAGGAGTGCGCCGGGGGCGAGTTCTCGCAGTGCTTGCGGGAAACGATGGCGATCACAGGAAGCCCGCGCTCCTGCGCGCCTGCAGCCATCTCGACGATCACCGGACGAATGCCGCTGGTCGAGATGACGATGAATGCGTCGTTGGGTCCGAAACGGAAGCTCTTGAGAAGCTCCTTCGAGTAGCCTTCGTACTTTTCGAGATAGAGCGGCGCGCGCAATCCATTCGCTCCTACACTCGCTGCGTGGTTGGAGAGAGCGAGTTCGACGAACGCAACGAACCCCACGAAGCAGCCCTGCCGCGGCGTCATCTCCTCGCACATCATGCGCGAGTGTCCGTTCCCGAAGAGGAATACCAATCCCCCCTTGGCGATCCGATCCGCGCAAAGCCCGGCGGCGGCATCGATATGGGCCGATTCCCGCTCGCGCAGCCTGCCGAGCAGTTCCATAGCGCTCTGCCAGTACCTCCCGGCGGCATCCTGGCCGGTCTGTTCGCTCTCCGTTGTCTTCTGGTCGGTCACGGGGATCGTTCCACCTCTTTTCCAGCACCATCCTACCGCGAACGGAGCGGACGCCCCTGCAATCCTCAACGGAAAGCGATACGATCTCGGTTTCCGGTTATTGGAAGGAGATTCCCATGCCTGCTGCCACCCGGCGCGGTTTCCTGCGCCTCGCTGCCTCGGCCTCCCTTGCTTTTGGAGCAACCCCGGCCCGCGCCGCCGCGCGCCCCAACGTGATTGTCATCCTCACCGACGACCAGGGGTATGGAGATTTTTCCTGCCTCGGTAACCCGGGATTGAAGACCCCCAATCTCGACAAGCTCGAGAGCGAGAGCGTGCGCTTCACCGATTTCCATGCAGCGCCGATGTGTACCCCTACCCGAGGCCAGTTGCTCTCCGGCCAGGATGCCTGCCGGAACCGCGCGACTTCCGTCACCGGAGGGCGTGCAGTGCTCAAGCGGGACCTCCCCACCATGGCCGACGTTTTCGCCGCGGGCGGCTACCGGACTGGCCTGTTCGGCAAGTGGCACCTTGGTGACAACTATCCTTACCGGCCCATGGACCGTGGCTTTGAGCGCGCCGTCTATTTCCGTGGGTATGGGCTCAGTTCGGCGCCGGAGTTCGACAACGATTACTACAACGGGCGCTATCGAGACCAGGGTGTATCGAAGCCGTTCCAGGGCTACTGCACGGATTTCTGGTTCTCGCAGGCCATGGCCTGGATGCGAGCGGGAGCCCCGGAGAAGCGGCCCTTCTTCGCCTATATCCCCACGAATGCGCCCCACGGCCCTTTATGGGTGGATCCAAAATACGCCGCCCCTTATGAAAAGGACGGCATGCCGGCGAAGTTCTTTGGCATGATCGCCAACCTTGACGAGAACATTGGGCGACTGGACGCCTTCCTCAAAGAAACCGGGCTCCGCGAAAACACCATCGTCATCCTCATGACCGACAACGGCGGCACCGGTGGCGTGAACTATTACAACGCCGGGATGCGTGGACGGAAAACAGCCTTCTATGAGGGCGGGCATCGGGTCCCCTGCTGGGTGAGTTGGCCTGCGGGAAACCTCACCGCCGCCAAGGATATCGATACCCCGGCGCAGATTCAGGATGTGCTGCCCACCCTGATCGATTTTTGTGCGCTGACCGCCCCATCCAACGCGCGGTTCGATGGCCGCAGCCTCGCGCCGCTCCTTCGCCGGAAGGCGGAAGCATTGCCGGACCGCATGATGGTGGTTCAGTACAGCCAGGCGAAACTCGTCAAATGGGAGTGCTGCGTCATTTCAAATAAGTGGCGGCTCGTGCAGGGAAATGAACTTTACGATGTGGCGAAAGACCCCGGCCAGACGAAGGATGTCGCGGCAGCGAACCCCGCCGTCGTGAAGCGGCTCCGCGACTATTACGAGCAATGGTGGCAGGGGCTCGGCGATGTCATGAACGATTTTCTGCCAATCAGCATCGGAACCCCGGCGGAAAACCCCGTTGAGTTGTCGAGCTCGGATTGGTGCGATGTCTATTGCGACAACCAGAAGAACGTTTCCGATGCGGATGGCGGCCCGCGCGGGGGGCCGTGGTCCATCCTGGTGGAAAGCGCTGGAGAATATGAAATTGCCCTCGCACGATGGCCGCCTTGGCTGCATTTGCCGCTCACTGCAGGAAGACAACCGCAAAAAATGACGTATGGCTCTATTCCCGGCGGCAAGGCGCTTCCCATCGCCGCCGTCAAACTCTCCATTGCGGGCCGGGAGTATGCCGCGAAGACCGGGCCGGGCGACACACAGGCACTCCTGCGGGTAAAATTAGAGAGGGGCGCCCGAACCACCATGCAGGCGTGGTTCCAGGATCAAAATGGAACGGATCTTTGTGGCGCATTTTACGCTACGGTACGAAAAGTATAGCTTCCCGCAAGAAAACTGAAACGCGCGACGCATTCAGATCAATCTTGGGTGTACTTCCCACAAAATAGTGATACGCTATGGATACGGACCGCCCCATCTTGGGACGGGTCCCGCTCGATTGAGAGCTCTCAGTGGGAGTTTGTTTTATGAATAGATTTTTCGAAAGTTGGGTAACTCGGGCGGTCTTCATGGCCGTCGTCGCCCTGCTCATCGGAGGCAACAGCGTCTCCGCCCAGGAAGTACGGGCGAGCATCACGGGGATTGTGCAAGACGCATCCGGAGCGGCCATTTCGGGCGCGAAGGTTGCGGTCACAAACGTGCAACAGAACACCACCGTGGAAACCGTGACGAACGCCACCGGCAACTACGTCACGCCCCTCCTTCAGCCGGGCGAATACCGCATGACGGTTACCTTCCCCGGCTTTAACCAATATGTGCGCCCGAGCATTATCCTGCAAATGCAGGACCGCGCCCGCGTGGACGTGCAGCTCAAGCTCGGTGAGATCACCGAAACGGTCACCGTCACCGATAGCGTGTCGATGATTGAATCGGAAACCGCCTCGCGGTCACAGACCATTAACAATGCCATCATTGCCGATGTCCCGACGCAGGGGCGCAGCGCGTTCCAACTTGCCTGGGCCGCCGCTGGCGTCGTGAAGAAGGGCGATTGGCGTTTTCTGCGCGCCTTTGACACCGCCGGGCAATCAAATTTCTCGGTGAATGGCGGCTTGAACAAGCAGAATGAAGTGCTGCTCGACGGCATTAGCAATGTCCGCACGGGCGGCAACGTGATCTCGTCTCCGACGATCGAGGCCATTCAGGAATTCAAGGTCATCACCAACAGCTACGACGCCACTTACGGCCGCACCGGCGGTGGTACCGTCAGCATCGTTACAAAGGGCGGTTCAAACGCATTCCATGGCAACTTGTTCGAGTATCTGCAGGTGGAAGACCTGAATGCGAACCAGTTCGAACTGAACAGGGGTGGCGTAAAGAAGCCCCCAATGAATGTGAATACATACGGCTTCTACGTCGGAGGCCCTGTATTCATCCCGAAATTCTTTGACGGCCGCAACCGGCTTTTCTGGACCCTGTCCTATGAAGCGATGCGGCAGCGTTCCGCTGATCCAGGCACCGTCACCATGCCGCTCAATGAATGGCGGACGGGAGACTTCTCCAGCCTCCAGACCGCGCAAGGCGCGCCGATCAGCATCTACGATCCGCTCACAACGGCCTCAAACGGACTGCGCACGCAGTTTGCGGGCAATGTCATCCCTTCGGCGCGCATCAACCCGGTAGCTAAGAATGTACTAGGATTCTACCCCGGACCTACCGGACCCGGAGATGGCCCGGCGCATGTGAACAACTACATTTTCCCCTCCCGCTGGGTAGCTAACATGGACCAGTGGAGCGGACGCTTGGATTACAACCTCACGGACTCCAACCGCGTCTACTTCAAGTACTCCCAGAACCCTTTCTCGGAATACCGCGGCCTGGTTTGGAACGGATCGAACGTGGCCGAGCCGACCGGCAACGCCCCGCTGATTCGCAACGGTCGCAACTGGGCGTTCGATTGGACGTCCACTCTGGCGCCCACCGTCACCTTCGACTTGCGCGCCGGTCTCTCGCGCTGGGAAACCAGCTCCGGCAACAGCTTCGGCGCCAACTACAACCCGACAGGCCTCGGCTTTTCGAGCGCGCTGGTATCCCAGTTCTCCACATTGCAGTTCCCCCGATTCAATCTGGGGACGTATCAATCCATCGGCACGGATCGTGTGTGGCATAGCGAACCGAGTGATGTGTATTCGCTCCAGCCCAACCTCAACTGGGTGATGGGCGCCCACTTCTTCAAGTTCGGCGCGGATTTCCGCCGCTTCAACGATTTGAACAACGACCCCGGCGCGGCGACAGGCGTGTACACGTTCGGCAAGGCCTGGACGCAGGCGAACGCCCTACAGGCTTCCGCCACCTCCGGCAACGAATTGGCTACCTTCCTGCTGGGATATCCGACGGACGCATATGTCGATCTCAACATGGCGTCGGCCTACCAGAACCACTACTTTGCCTTCTACTTCAACGACGATTGGAAGCTCACCTCACGCCTGACCGTGAACCTCGGCTTGCGTTGGGACTACGAAACACCGGTCGTGGAACGCTATGACCGGCAGCTTCGTGGTATGGACTGGGCGGCTGCGAGCCCCATCGCCGCGCAAGCGACCGGTCTCAGCCTGAAGGGTGTTCCGATGTTTGCAGGCATTGACGGCAATGCGCGCGGTGCCTTCAATCCGGACAAGAACAACTGGCAGCCCCGTATCGGAGTTGCCTACCGCCTCAACGACAAGTTGGCGATTCGCGCCGGCTACGGCCTCTTCTATCTCGGCCAAGGCGAACATGGCGCACCGACCGGCTTTAGCCAGCGTTCGAGCGCCATTACGTCAACCGATGGCAAGCTGACGCCTGCTGTCAGCCTGGAGAATCCGTTCTCTAATCTCCCGAATGGCCGTCTGCTGCAGCCGATCGGCGCATCCGCGGGAGCGGCGAGCTTCCTCGGGCAGTCGATTACGGTGAACTACCTCAACCGGCCACTGCCCTACTCGCAGCAGTACTCCTTCGACATTCAGTACGAACTGCCAGGCAACATCCTGGCGGAAATCGGCTACAACGGAAACCAGACCCGGAAGATCCCGGTGAGCGTGGCGAATCTGAACGTGCCGCCCGTTTCGGAACTCAACCGCCGCACCTCCACCGGCGCGATTGACACCGCGTATTACAACGCGCGCGTTCCCAATCCGATGGCCGGGCTGATCCCGAACAATGCGGCGTTGAACGGCGCGACAATTCCGCGGCAGCGCCTGATGGCGCCTTACCCACAGTTTGACGCCCTTGGCCTCCAGAACGTACCCATCGGCAGGCAGTACTACAACGGCATGCAGGTGAAACTCACCAAGCGTATGGGGAACGGCGTCACCTTCATTGCAAACTATGGCATCGGCAAGACGATCGAACAGCTTTCGCTACTGAACAACCAGGACTTCGACTTCAACAACCCGGAAGCAAGCAAAGTCGAGAAGCGTTCCGCGGACCAGATCGATATCCCGCAGAAGTTCGTAATCACGGGCGTGTGGGAATTGCCTTTCGGCCGTGGCCGCGCGTTCGGTTCCGATTGGGCCAAGCCGGTCGACTTCATCCTCGGCGGATGGTCTATCAACGCCAATGCGACGGTGCAGAAAGGGTGGGCGCTCGATTACCCGAACGCCAACCAGATCAAGCCGGGCAGCGCCAGAATCTCCAACCCGAGTCTGGAGCAAGCGTTCGATACCTCGCTCTGGATCGACCCGGCAACGGGCAAGCCAGTCCCCACTCAGGAGCCTTTCACCTTGCGGCAGTTCCCGTCACGCTTCGGCGACGTGCGGGTTCCTGGCTACAAGAACATCGACGGCTCGATCTCGAAGTCGTTCCCGATCACGGAGGCCCTGAAGGCGCAGTTCCGCTTTGAGATGATCAATGCGACCAACACGCCCTGGTTCTCCGCCATCCAGTCCCTCGACGTCGCAAACGCGAACTTCGGGCGGCTCAACCCGGTGCAGCGCAACCTGCCCCGCTGGCTCAAGCTCGGCTTGACGCTCAACTGGTAACCCTTTCCCGAACCCCGCCCGCGGCATGCGGGCGGGGTTTGGTTTTTCGAACTCTCAAGACTTCTCCCACCCTTCTTCGCGCCCTTCCCCCTTCCCTGCTCCCGTCCGCAATCGCCCTTTCACTGAGCGCCGCTAAACCAGCCCGTACCCTTGACTTGGCGGGGGGCAGAGCCATAATTTAGACAGGGGTGAGCGGGGTGAGCCATCCGGGCGCGCAATCGATCCGGGTGGGCAACAAATTGCGCTTACCTTGATTAGAGATCGGAGCCGGGGCAAGAGAGGCCGTCCGGCGCGACGACCGTTTTTGTCCTCAACCATTGAAGGAGTTCTACCACCCATGCGTTTCTATTCCATTCGATCCTTTGCCGCCGCATCGCTGCTGATGCTGGCGTTGGTCCTGCTCCTCAATGTACCGGCCTCGGCACAGCAGAAGAAGCGCGTGGCAGTTCTCGATTTCGAGTACGGCACCGTGCAGACCTGGGTGCACAGCATGTTCGGCGCGAATGTCGACGTGGGCAAGGGTGTCTCGGATTTGCTCGTTGAGAAACTCCTGGCGACGGGAAAGTATTCTCTCATCGAGCGCAGCGCGCTCGATAAAGTCCTCAAGGAGCAGAACTTCTCGAATAGCGACCGAGCCGATTCCACCACCGCCGCGAAAATCGGAGCGATCCTCGGCGTGGATGCCATCATCACGGGCAGCATCACCAAGTTCGGCAGCGACGATAGCTCTACCGGTCTCGGTGGCTTCGGGCGCGCCCTGGGCGGCTTCGGCGTCGGCGGCGTGAAGCTGAAGAATGCGAAGGCCGTGGTCGGAATCAGCGCCCGTATTATCGACGTGAACACGGCGGAGATTCTGGCGGCCGTGACCGGGAATGGCGAATCGAAGCGCAAGGGCGCATCGCTGGCCGGCGCGGGCGGTGGCGGCTGGAATTCCGGCGGCGGCGGCATCGATATGAGCAATTCAAACTTCCGCGAGACGCTTATTGGCGAAGCCACGGATATCGCGGTGACGGACCTTGCCAACCAACTGGCGGAGAAAGCAAGCGTGATGCCTACGCGCGTCGTGAGCGTGAACGGCCTCGTGGCCGATGTTTCGGGCGCCACGCTCATTCTGAACGTCGGCACCAGCACCGGCTTAAAGGTGGGCGACAAGCTGGTTGTCGAGCGCAAGGTGCGCGAGGTGCGAGACCCCGCGAGCGGCAAAGTGATCCGGGCGATCACGTCGGATGTGGGTAGCGTGACGATCACGGAAGCGGATGCTTCCTCTTCCGTGGGTACATTCACCGGCGCGGGGACCGCGAAGGTTGGCGACGTGGTGAAAACCCCGTAGCTGCTTTGGCAATGCGAGAAAAGCGCGCGTTTCAAGGCGAACCGCGCTTTTCCCGTTTCTTGAGAATCGGATGCGCGAGCGCACGCGGGAGATCGCCGGGAGGCGGCACAAGCTCAGCGCCGGATTGCGTGGAAAGAAGCCATCATGAATTTGAAAACGGGCGACCGTATCGGTGATTACGAAATTCTCGGCGTGCTGGGCGCCGGCGGCATGGGTAGTGTGTTCAAGGTCCGGAATGTGATTTCAGACCGTGTGGAAGCGCTGAAAGTGCTGCTGCCCAATCTGGCCGAACACCAGGATTTGAAGGATCGCTTTCTACGCGAGATCAAGACCAGCGCCAGCCTGGAGCACACGAATATCGCCGGTCTGCGCACCGCGTTTCAAAGCGGCGACATGCTGCTGATGGTGATGGAGTTCGTCGAAGGCCAGACGCTTGACCAGCGCATGAAGGGCGGGCCGCTTCCGATTGACGAAGCCGTCCGCTACACCGCGCAGGTACTCGACGCGCTGGAGTACGCGCACTCGCGAGGCGTGGTTCACCGTGACATCAAACCGCAGAACGTGATGATCACGCCCAGGGGCACGGCGAAACTACTCGATTTCGGCATCGCCAAGGCGAGCAGCGACAAGCAGCTCACGATGACGGGCACCACGCTCGGCTCACTCTACTACATGTCCCCGGAGCAGATTCGCGGCGAGCACGTGGATGCGCGGGCGGATCTCTATTCCCTCGGCATTACCCTCTACGAACTGGTTACCGGCAAGCGGCCATTCGGTGGCGATAGCGGCTTCGCCATCATGGCGGAGCACCTGCAGAAGCAGCCGGTGCCTCCGGTCGAACTCGATTCCCGTGTGCCGCCCGCGTTGAATTCCGTCATCCTCCGGTCTCTCGCCAAGAGCGCGGCGGATCGCTATCAGGATGCTGCTGAGTTCCGCGCGGCCCTGCGAAACGTCGCCTTCGGGCCCACCACCACGCAAGCATCGGTGGATGAGGCAACACAGCCCCTCGGGGCCGGCCGCGCTCCTTCCCCGGCACCGCCCTCCCCCGCGCCTCCTGCATTTGCGAATGCTCCTGGTTCGCCCCAAGCACAGGCTCCGCCGCAAGCGCCGCCCGCATTCGTGCCGCCGCCCCCCTCTCATCCCCCAGCGCAAGCGTTCGCGCCCTTCGCGCCCGAGGCTTCCGCGGAACCGGATTGGCAGGGGTCGCAAACCTCATCGGGGATGCGAAGAAGATCCAAACCGCGCCGCAACACACTGGCGCTCGGCCTGATCGCCGCGATCATCGTGATCATGATCGCCGCCGTGGGCGCGGTAATTGCAGGTTCATACTACTTCGGCGGCCAATCGACTGTGGCCGCGGGGAAAGAACCGGGCTTCCTTGACCGAATTACCGGAATGTTCGGCAAGAAAGAGCCGCCTCCATCGCAGGGCGCGGAAACCGAGGCGGCGCCCGCCGGAGAGGCCGGGGCTGCGCCGGCCCACGTGGATCCGGCATCCATCGCCCAGGCGTCCCAGACGCTTCCCGCCGCATCCATCGATACCGGAGAATCGCCCGTCAAGGGAACGGTGATCGGAGGGGTTTCTTCCTCGAATGTCGCCGGTGTAACGCCGGGAACTCCGCGTACGATAGCCAGCGAAGGCACAAGATCCCGGAATGAATCCGGAACACGGGATATAGGCGCTGCCGCCGCCGCGCTGGTCTCCCAGGCGGCGCCGCCGAAAGCCGGAGGCGCTTCCACGGCCCGGGAATCGATTGGGGGCGGCTACTCTGCAACGCCCCCCACGCCCAAAGTGGACCCGCGCGCCCTCGAACAATCCCGCGATGCCCTGGCGAAGCTGGGGATTCGGGCCGGCACCATCGAGGAGTCCGCGCGTACCTTGATCGAGGAGCAGGCGAAGATGGGCGTCTCCTTGCGCGCGGATATTCGCGCTTCGCTCAAACGGATGGAATACCTGATGGATCGCGCGGAAGCGGCGATCGGCCGGCAGGATCTCGATGACGCCAAGACCCAGATGGATGCGGCGGAGCGGGAGATCGAGAAACTCGAAAAATTCTTCCGGATCTGATCCGACTCATCCTACGGCAGGAAGGAATCGAATCCCCGGAAAATGTTGAAGCAAATCGAAATCCGCGCTATAAATGGCGCAGAAAGTGCGAAACGATCTTGTAGCCCACAATGAATTTGAACGGGGATTCCCCAAGCGTATAGTGGCCGCAGGGAAGCACACTGACGTTCATATCCACGCCGTGGCCGCGAATTTCGTTGACGATGTATTCCGAAAATTCCGGCAGGAATGTCGTGTCGTATTTCGTATAAATGAAGTGCGGTTTTTTGGGTAATTCCGCGTATTTCTTCAAATAATGCACCGGACTGATCGCCCGCCAGCAATCGCGCAGGTCTTCCAGAGTAATTGCGCCTTCCAGGCTCTGCTTAATGTGGACCGTGGAAAGCCCCGTCCACACGACATCGGCAAAAAACGCCGAGCAGTGGTTAAACACGTTCACCCGCAGCCTGGCGTCATGGGCGCTGGCGAGAAAGGCGTAGCAGGAGCCGAGGCTTGTTCCGAGAATGCCGATCCGTTCATAGCCCTCGCTCTCCAGCCAATCCACGCAACTCCGCGAATCGATCACGGCCTGGCGCGTGGCCTGGAGCGTGCGCCCGATGTTCGAAGAGACGGCGTAATCCGCGCGAGTGAGTTCGGGCGGCATGCGCCAATCGTGGTAGGGCAGGCTCAGGCGCAGCGCGGAGATGCCGAAACGCTGGAAGCCGCGGCAGAGCGCCAAGTGCTGAGAGGCGTGCGAGTTCCAATGCGGCAGCACCAGCACGGCGCGCCGGGGATGAGCCCCATCTTTTCTCCGCGCCGGAAACCATTGGCCATGGACGGTGTTGTTCTCCGCATGCGGAGTCTCAACCGCCGAACGGAAGGTGAGGCGCCCGTCATTCAATTTGAAATCGTGGGGAGCTTCATACCCAAAAAACGCATCGCTATCCTCGACGGCGCGCCGATTGATTGCGCTCAAATACTCCCGATCCCCTTGGCCATTGAGGTGAACGATCCCATTCGTCGGCCATTGCGAAACCCATTCGGAACCCCACTCAAACGGGCGCACCACCCGATTGTTGGTGCGGAAGCAGAGGCGATTCTCGCGATCTTCAATCCACTGGGAATAGGCTCGGTGAAACATACGGAACGAAGGGTCCGGCAGGCGGCAGCCAGCGGCGAAGCGTTGCATCTACAACTCCCCCGCTCGGCGGAAGACATGAGAGGCGGCTCTTCTTATAAACTGTAGCAGATGCCACAGCGGAACCCGCACCAGGGACGGCCTCGCCAGCCTGCCGGAGAACGCCGTGCGCCGACGAATTGAAGGAGAACGCTCACCCATGCGAAAGTTGATCCTGCTGCTTGCCGTTATCGCTCTGGCGTCGACGGCCGCCTACGCCCAGAACGATGGTTGGGAAACCATCTTCAACGGCAAGAACCTCGACGGCTGGAAAGCCAACGAAAGCCCGGAAAGCTGGTCCGTCCAGGATGGCGTCATCGTTGGCCGCGGCGCGAAAAGTCACTTGTTCTACATGAAGGAGACCTTCCGGAATCTTCACTTCAAGGCCACCATTAAGCTCAACCACAAGGGAAATTCCGGCATGTATTTCCGCACGGCTTGGGGCCCGGGCTTCCCCAAGGGCTATGAATCGCAGGTGGAGAATTCATCGAGCGATCCGAAGAAGACCGGTAGCCTCTACAATTTCTCGAACTTCTACGAACAGATCATCCCGGACGATACCTGGTGGACGCAGGAAATTATCGCGCAAGGCAACCACATCATCATCAAAGTAAACGACAAGGTGATCACCGATTTCGTCGATGACAAGAACACCTTCCGGGATGGTCATGTGGCCTTCCAGCAGCACGACCCCGGCAGCGTCGTGATGTACAAGGACGTCATGATCAAACGCCTCCCCTAAGTGCTCGTTTTGCGGAACGAAGCCACTTCCTGGTGTCAGTTGGCCCCCCAAGTGGGGTAAACTGATACCAGGAGGTGATGTTACTGTGACGCATCCCCAACAGATTGCTGAAATTCTCGGAGGAGAAAAGGTGCTTGGGCGGGCAGTGCATACCCTCGCCGATCTCAATGCGGTGGTGATTGCAGGTCTCCCGAAAGCCTCACTGCGGCTTGCGGCCGAGCGCGTAGCGAAGAACAAGCGGGATGCCCAGGCCCTGATCTACCGGATGGTACCCGAATCCACCTTCAAACGACGCCAGCGTCTGAGCCCGGCGGAGAGCGAACGCTCCGAACGGTTGG
>JADYZL010000637.1 GCA_020853155.1 Bryobacterales bacterium | reverse complement strand
TCTACCTAATGCTGGGTTTTGCCGAGAAGCGCGACGGGCGGGTGTTTAATACGGCGGTGATGTTTGCGCCGGATGGCTCCGTGGCTGCCCATTATTCCAAGAGCCACACGATGAACGACGAACCCTTCAATACGAAAGGGGATTCGTTCCCCGTGGTGAGCACCCCCTTCGGCAAGTGGGGCACGATGATCTGTTTTGATCGGCAGGCGCCGGAGGTGGCGCGGATCCTGGCGGTGAAAGGCGCAGACACGATTTTCGTTCCCGCGTGGGGCGGGTATGGTGAGATGAACGACCGCATGATGCGGGTGCGGGCTTATGAGAACGGCGTCAACCTGGCGTTTGTCCATCCCAAGCGGGCGCTGCTGATCGATGCGAGTGGTGCGATCATCGCCCAGAGCCAGGGGGAAGAAGACCAGATTATTCTGGGACGCATGCGTGTGAACCCCGAAAGAAAACACTCGATGCTGAAATACCGGCGGCCGGAACTCTACAGGGAGCTCATGCAACCGGCGGTGGATGCGCCGTAGAATCGGCCGCATGCCCTCCATCGAGGAGCAAGCTCGCCGATGGAAGACGGACCGAACCGGTTCCTGGTGTTTTCGCTTTAGGGTTGGGAGTGCGCGTTCTACAATAGGGCATGGCCACAGCGACGCTCGTGCCAGTCGAGACTTACCTCAATACGGCTTACTCGCCCGACGTGGAGTATGTCGATGGGGAACTTGTGGAGCGCAATTTGGGAGAAACCGATCACAGCGGAGTGCAAGGGGCGCTGGTAGCGATGCTGTTTTCGCTTAGGAAGCAGGGGGGACTTCGCGTTTATCCGGAACAGCGGGTGCAAGTGAAGCCGGACCGGTTCCGGGTTCCGGATGTCTGCGCCATTACCGGCAAGCCGGATGGCCCGGTGCTTCGGCAGCCGCCGCTTCTGGTGATTGAGATTCTTTCGAAAGACGACACGATGCTGAGCATGACGGAGCGGATCGACGACTATCTCGATTTCGGCGTTCCGCATGTGTGGCTGATCGATCCGGCGTTGCGCAGAGGGTTCGTTTGCACGCGCGAAGGGCTGCGTGTGGAAACCGTGCTGCGGACGGCCGATCCGCAGATTGAAGTTCCCCTGGCCGAGATTTTCTCCGTTCTGGATTGACCTGCGTTCGCTTCCCCGCGGATGGGGCGGGCGAAGCGCGGCCTATCTTCCACGTCTTCCAAAAGAAACGCCCCGCCGTGAAGCGGGGCGCGAATGGTTGACAACTGGCTAGAAAAAATGGATGGATCAACGGGCGGCGAGCAGCGCGCGCAGATGCCGCGCCCTTTCCGGCGAACGCAACTGGCGCAGCGCCTTGGCCTCGATCTGACGGATGCGCTCGCGGGTGACGTCGAACTCCTGCCCGATTTCTTCGAGCGTGTGTTCGCGGTCGCAGCCGATGCCGAAGCGAAGGCGGATGACTTTCTCCTCCTTGGGGGAGAGCGTCTTCAGGATATTCGCGGTTTCATCGCGGACATTCGAATCGATCACCGCGTCCACGGGGGAACCCACCCAGCGGTCTTCGATCAAATCACCCAGCGCGGATTCACCGTCGCGGCCCACGGGCGTTTCGAGGGATACCGGGTCTCGCGAAATCGTCTTGAGCTTCTGGACCTTCTCGACCGAGATATCCATGCGGCGGCTGATTTCTTCGTTCGTGGGTACGCGCCCCAGCTCCTTCTCGAGTTCGCGGGTGGCGCGCAGGAACTTGTTCATGCTCTCGTTCATGTGAACGGGAATGCGAATGGTGCGGCTCTGGTCCGCAATGGCCCTGGTGATCGCCTGCCGGATCCACCAGGTGGCATAGGTGGAGAACTTGTAGCCGCGGCGGTATTCAAACTTGTCGGCGGCCCGCATCAAGCCGATGTTTCCTTCCTGGATCAGGTCCAGGAGATGAAGGCCCCGGTTGACATACTTTTTGGCTACGGAAACGACCAGGCGGAGGTTTGCTTCCACTAGATCTTTCTTCGCGCGTTCCGCTTCGATCGAGCCGATGCGAATGACGCCCATGGTGTGCGTGAGCGCCTCGTAGGAGGTGCCGGCCTGCGATTCCAGCTTGCGGATTTCCCGCTTCAGCTCCCGGATGCGGGCGGGATCCTTGACTCCGCTGGCTTCCATCCGCCGCAATTCGGAGTACATGACGGCGAGGCTTTCCACCGTGTTCTCGAGTTCACGGGTGAAATCGATCCAGTGGTTATTGAGCCAGGGGATGCCGCGGATCTGTTTGGACGCCTGGACTTTCTCCCGGACGGCCTGGATCAACTTCTTGCGCTTGAGCTTCTTGTTCTGCGTGGTGGAGGTTTCGTACTTTTCCCACTGAACAGTGAGGCGCTTGTAGGTCTTGATCAGTTCGTCGAACATCGCGTGGATCTCTTTGATCCGCTTGGTGACGGCGGTTGTCCCTTCCTCCACGTCACCAAGATCCACGACACTTTCGAGTTCCAGAGCGCCGCCGCGCACCTGCTCCGCGATCCCGAGCGCCGCGACCTGCACGACGTTGGACCGGCTGATCGCCCGCTGCATCCGCAATTTGCCCCGCTCCATTTTCCGGGCGAGGGTCACTTCGCCGTCGCGAGTGAGGAGGGGGACAGAGCCCATTTCCCGCAGGTACACCCGAACCGGGTCGTCCGTATAGATCGATTCCTCAACTGGTGCGGCGGAAGATTCTTCTCCGTCGTCGGAAGCTTCGGCATCGAAAAACTTCTCTTCCTCGTCGAAGGATAGAGAAAGATGGGTATGGGTCTCGTTCAGATACTGATCTTCGAACTGGTCCACTAAAACTCACCTCCCCCAGCGGGAACCCGCCGGGTTTGATTCTGGGGCGTATCGCGTTGAAACAATTAAGAAATGCAGCCAAGGCCCGGAAGGGCGGAAGAGGGCGCTTTCGCAAAAGTACCCATCTACAAGGTTAACATAGACTCCTTCAACGGCGGTCCGTCCACATTATGTGGATTGTTTCGCACGACTAAAGGTTACAAAGCTCAAAAAGGGCGTATCGTCCGGGAGTTACGAAGATTGATGGCGTAAACATTGACAAACGTTAATGCGAAGCCGTCGAAATCGCTTAATAACGCCGCTGCCGTTCCTGGCGCTGAGCGGAATCTGCCTGATCGTTCCCGGACGACGGCTGCACGATAGAGAATTTCTTCACCGGTTGCGCCGCCTTGTTGGATGCCGCAGCGGGTGGGATGGAAGCAAATTCCTTCGCATTCCAGGATCGCTCAGAGCCGTTTTCGGGCCGATGGGCGGCGGAAGGGCGCGCGCCGGGCGGCGTTGGGCGTCCGCCGGGCGTTCTGCTTTGGGTTTTTGGCTGCGCGGCTTTCGACTTCCTAAGCCGCTGCATGGATTCGCGAGCGGATGGGCTGAGTTCGATCTGGTTCCGCACCTGTTTCGCTCCGGCAGCCCGCGCCAATC
>JADYZL010000636.1 GCA_020853155.1 Bryobacterales bacterium | reverse complement strand
TCCACTTCGGTGGGCAAGGGATCGGCGGCTTTGGGACCCTCCAGACGCTGCTCGGAAAGAGGCTGAACGCGGCTGGAATTCCTGCTTGAAGTTGCGTAACCTACGTGGAATCAGTGTGTTAGCATAGAGTGAAAGTGGTGACTGTCCCTCTTTTTCCCTGCTTGAAGTTGCGTAACCTACGTAGAATCAGCGTGTTAACATAAAGTGAAAGTGGTGGAGCCTGTCGGAGTAAACACGCGGCGTCACGAAGAATCAATAACTTACGAGGAGATGGTCGTCCGTAAGTTATTGATTCTAGGTTCGACAATTCTTTATTCCGACACACTCGGTGACTGGCACCGAATTTCCGAATTTTGGAAACCTACAGTCCACTTCCCTGACGCCTGCGCCAGTTGACGCTCCGAAATAGAACGGCGGTCGAGGGCTGCTGCCAGTGGCACGAGGTCCGTGATGTCTTGTTCGGTTCCGCCGAAGCACCGGGAACCAATGACGCGCCCTGCCAGTTCCCGCTCACTCAGGGTGCCCAAATGCCCGCGGACGATTTCATCCAGGATTCCGTTCCACCGGCCGCGAGAAGCACGCCAATTCCCGCTAGGGATTTCGGCAACACTCTCCTCCGTTCCACCTGCCAAGTAAACCCAGGCGAGCCGGACACGGCCGTCGCACATCCCGACCTCAATCAGCGCGCGACGGAACAGCGAACCCTGTTGCCCATAGCCGTGGAACCCTTCAACGAGATCGAGCTTTTCGAGTAACTCGCCGATCCGGTTGGTGCGGACAAACTCCCCGGATACGCAGTGATCCTCTGTACCGTTGAGTGCAAGCGCAGGATACTCGCCGAAGTCCAGGAGTCTCCCCCGAGCCTCGGAGAGAAGGATGCATTCCGGATGGAAATCCTCCAGCAGATGGTGGCGGCCTTCGCCGCGGAGAAGCGTCCCATAAACGAAGATCGTGCCCACCAGGTCCGGCGAGGCCGTGTTCGCGCACGCGGCGTTGAGCGGGCCGTCGTCCAGGTCGAACTCCTGAAGCCCCTGGCGCACGATTTCTACGTATTTGCTGTTTGGAGCGACATAAGGCGCGCGACGTTCCGGGTTCACCTCGTAAACTGCAACGGGATGGGTCTGTCCGTCCGCCGTCAGGCATTCGGTTTCGATCCTACGGTAGGCACCGTGGGAAGTTCCCTCCTTTTCATCAAGTGCGTTCCATCCGTCTCCAGTGACTTCGAAGACAACCCCGGGAACCAACTTGCCCAGTCGGGGTACAACGTCCAGAACCCCACCCTTGCGGCCTCCGGAGCAGCGCGTGAACCGTAGTTCGCGGTCGGGCAGCCACGCCGTAAAGAGCGGCTTTAGGTTGTCCGCCCGGTGTCCTTTTTCCATACACCAACGCTGCCAATCAGCCGGATTGAGATTCGATCCGAATGCAAAATAGAGATCTGTCATGCTTCTTATTCCTTTCTGGTGCCAGCCATTGTCGTTGGCACTAGTTGCAGCGTAAAGGAGAGAGCGTGACTCGGGCGTGACAGGAGACTACCTCCAGGCCGAAGGTGAGCAAGCACCGTAGATCACGACGCCTTCAGGTAAGCGCAGACCACGCCCACCATCTCCGAAGAACTTGGACTCCGACAGTCCCGTTATTTTCGCAAGGTCTTCACGGAAGCGCTCAAATGCCTTCCTCCTCATTTCATCGGAGACTTCCTCACCGAGGGCATCCCTAACTGGGAGACCCGGCCCACTAAGTATGTGGGCGAGAAGACTGCCCGTGTCCTTGCGGAGTTTCCCCTTCGATCCCTGTTGACCTTGCCACCACGAGTCTCTCTCGTTCTCCTCAATGCAAAACCGAAGGGCGGACGGGTGTTCGTCGGCCACGGCGTTGAGTTCGGCCAGGGCAAAAGCCCGTGAATAGCGGATGTTTGCGATGTCCGGGTCTGGGCCGACGAGTGACCAGTTCTCATGCTCGCCTAACGGCTCATCGTAGGTGCCTCGCAACCCTTCGATCTCGGCGTATGGCCGGCCCAGAAAGTAGATGCAGAGTTCGAGGGAATTCAGAAGGGGGTCCTGTAGCCGTGCGCGGTCAGGAGGTTCATCGCTCTGCATGTGCTCAGAGATCGCCTTACGAGTACGGTGGAGTTCCGCTGCAATAAGTGCTTCGGGAGCGCCGATGCGGTGCAGAACTGCCAAGCGGTAGAGGCGAGGCCATGGGCCGAGTTCAGGACAGCGAACCGACTCGGCGAGCAGTTCGTCGATTTCGAGCAGTTCCTCATGAGTCTGCGATGTTCTTCGCAGCCGCAGGTGCGCTAGACGGTAGGAGGTCAATTCTGGCCACGGTGACCGCAGCTTCGGAGGTTTGTGTGCCAACCGGTGCGCTTTAACAAGCAACTTCAGCGCGCGCTCCGTCGAATGGCGCTGCCTTTTGGCATCGCTACCATCACAAAGCAGTCTCTTGACATGTCTACGCAGGGCACCGCCTTTAATTTCAGCTTGCTTGGCATCGCTACCATCACAAAGCAGTCTCTTGACATTAGTCCGCCGTTTCTCGTTCTCCGGGCTGAAAAGACTAGGTTCCATTGGTGAGATCCTATTGTCCGTCAATGCACATTCCCTCCGCTTGGGCGGGTTCCGGCCTTGTCAGCCGCGCGGAACAGCCCCCACTGGCACCAGCCTCGCCGTGATTCGCCAGTCTGATGAGAACTTTAGCATTTGCACAACGCGGCGGGAAATCAGGATCTCGGATTGGGGGATTTCGGGGCTGAGCTTTAACTCCCAATTGCCTGAGCGCGAGCGACTTCCCTTGGTTTGCATATTCGACATCAGGCGAGTCCTAACCCTGGGACCGACCGCCCCAACCTCCGTGTTCCCGGGTTTACTGGCTAGCCGGATGCGGGGGAAATGCCTCGTGGCCGCTCGCTGGAGGCGTTTGTAAATTCGGTGAGAGGAAGCTGTGAAAAATTCCCTACCCTGTCCGAGTTGCGGCTAGTTCCGCCAGCCAAGTCAAAGGCCTGGTCGCGGAGACGCCGCATGTTCGTGGCGCTGGCGGGGGCAATCAACGGTCGATGAGACGGGGATGCACGCCAACTTGAACGAGCCTTTCAGGCTCGAATTCGTTTGGGCACGCCGACCCAGGGTTTCACCCTGGGCTGTAAGAACGAGCCCTTCAGGCTCGGAATCCTGCCGCAGGGGTTTGCCCTGGCCTGGTAGAACGAGCCTATTAGGCTCGGTAAACCGCAACCTGGAATCCGTGAAATATCCCCTTTCCCCGTATGCGCTTCGGCGGGCGGCTCGTTGATTCTTAAGGAACTGCCCATTTCGTGCTTTCTCCGATCCGGGTTACCAAATCATGACCACTGTCGAAGCGCTCTGCCGCGCGATTTCGCGCCCTGGTCGAAGGCTAGGCAGCATATTATACCCCGACCCGCTGCCGGAGAGCCCGCCCCTGATCTGAACTGGACCCCTGAATCGCATCATTAGGTGTATACCTCGGCGGAGCCAAACGGGATCGAACCTTCAACTTCCGTTCGAAGCAAGTCTCGTTGGGAAACAAAACCATCAACAGGGTCGTTGCACCCAGAGGTGTCATGCCGTGCCGTACGCGTATCCTAGCTCTCTCCAAGTTGCCTACTTCCAGGTCACTGCCCATACGCCCGCCGGCGTGGCCGTTGGCCCCATCAAGATTCACAAGTATCGGAATAGTTCGCACTCCGATCCGGACACGTCCGCAGCGGCTGGTTTGGAACTGAAGGACAAGATTGTCGGCGCGCTACGCGATCGCTACAAGAAGATCATGGGCTCCACCCAAAAGGGAGATATCATTTCCATCCCTTCCACGAAGCAATCGGAGTGGTTCGAAGGCCTGCGCTACCGGGATATCGACAAGCGGGCAATCGTTCGCGCCTTCGTGGGAAAAGGATCGCTTAAGGATATCGAACTGGCGCTCGATACCGGGCTTGCCACATCAAAGATCAAATCCACGCTCACCGACATTCAGAAAGTTTGCGACGATACGATCGGCCTGGATTGTAGCGGCTTCGTGGGCAATTTCACGAAGCAGAAAGGCATGCAGGCTGCGGATGGTCACTACGGCCCGAACACCGAGCCGCTCATCTACGCCGCGCGCGGCATCAAGCGCGAGAAGATGGAAGACATTCGCGTTCAGGATGTTTTTCTCTGGCCCGGCGATTCGCAGCATATCGCGATTGTCGATTACGTCTGGGGCCTGGATGGATGGTACTTCGTCACGGAAAGCGCCAGCAGCCTCGGTGGGTTGGATTCACGTTGGTATCAATTCACAGGAACAAGCAGCTATGGGGACACCATGGTGAAGGGCGGAGGCACGGGCAGAATGTTTGAAGTCCGCCGGCCCAATAAATACGGATCCTTCTACAAGACTTGGGTGCTACCGTGCAAGATCGGGTAGCAACGAGGTTCCAGTTTCCTGGGACGAATCTCGAGGAAAGCCACTAGGCCCGCGCCCAAAAACTCCTTCAGGTCCGAAGGCAGGATGCGATGTCTGCGAACTGCAACATCTCGTTTTGCGATCAAAATATATTGACAAACGATACATAGAGCGTCACAATCACTGCTATGAGAAAAGGCTCCACCATTTTACTCCAAGTGGTCATCGTGCTCATTGGCATTGGTGCTCTTGCTCTTCTGCTTTGGGAACCACACCTTGAAGGCAGGAACGTGAACGCCACCGTCTTTCAGATTTACTTCAACGATCCATTTTTGGCATATGCCTACACCGGATCGATTGCATTTTTCGTTGCGCTCTATCAGGCATTCCAATTTCTGGGATATGTGGGAAACGGGGAAGTCTTCTCGCAACGTTCCGTCAAAGCATTGCGAACCATCAAGTACTGCGCGCTCTTGCTCACCGGTTTCCTCCTGGGAGCGGAGGCCTACTTCTTCATCGTGATGAGCGGCAAGGATGACATCGCCGGGGGCGTCATGATGGGGCTTCTATTGATCTTCGTCTCCGCGGTCGTCGCCACCGCCGCGGCAGTCATTGAAAGAGCCCTGCAGAGCGCGGTAGATCTGAAGTCTGAGAACGACTTGACGGTATAGCCCGAATCAGCATGCCCATCATCATCAACATTGACGTAATGCTGGCCAAACGGAAGATGAGCGTCACGGAGCTGGCCGAGAAGGTTGGCATCACCATGGCCAATATTTCCGTCTTGAAAAACGGTAAGGCAAAAGCGATCCGGCTATCGACGCTGGAAGGAATCTGCAAGGCTCTCGAATGCCAGCCCGGAGATGTTCTGGAATATCACGATCCGACATCCCCCTCATCGACGGTGTGAAAGCAACAGCGACTTTTGCGCCTGCCTTCACCAAGTCCTCGGCGCTCCCACGGAGCAGCCGCCTTCGTAGCGTTCCGCGGATCAGCGCCAGTTCCGGATACCTCCTGGACGAACGGGACAGCCTCCATGTTCCGGGCGCGGCTGCTGGACTGGTTACCCGTTTGCCGGAACCTTTTCCAGACACTTTCGTATCCCAGATAGGCGACCCGGTAAATTCGCCGGGGACGGAGATTTCCCTGTACTGTAGCTCTTGCGGGGTGCAACTTGAGGAGCAGTTGGCGTACTGTCACCAGTGTGGAAGGCCGACCCACCCGGACCGCACCAGTCCTTGGGGGGGCCCAAGAGACTCGCGCGGCCGCTTTGGGATAAGAAAATCGGCGGCGTCTGTGCCGGATTTGCCCGGTATTTCGAAATGGATGTCTCGCTGATTCGCATCATTTGGCTGGTGGTATCGTTGGTTACCGGTGTCGGTCTCATTGCCTGGATGGTAAGCGAAAGACGTCCAACCCTAGTCTTGACGGACACGATCAGGCTCTGCTTTGCTCCCAGCGAGCGGGGGTGAGGTTGGCGGCTTCGCTGCGATTGCTTGGCCGGCCCGCAATCCGTAGCCGCAAACCCCACCTGCCGGGGAAAACCTGCTTCCCAATCCCCTAGACTTTCGCCAGTTCGGAAGCCGCAATGCCTAGTGCGGCCGCGACGCCTTCGCCGTAGGCCGCATCCGCTTGCGAACAGTTCCGGATGTGCCTTACTTTGATCTCCTTGGGCGCGTCGCCCATTGCGCGCGCCGTGTTCTCAAACAGCAGC
>JADYZL010000635.1 GCA_020853155.1 Bryobacterales bacterium | reverse complement strand
GGGAGCCGAGAAAGAGCAGGTAGCGCCCGTCCGGGGACCATACCGGATCAAGCGCGCTGTAGAAATCCGCCGCCAGCCGGCGAGGCGCGCCGCCGCTGGCTGGGACTACATAGATCGCGCCCACATCGTCCGCCTGCAGCGCCTTCGCCCAGAACGCGATACTGCTTCCATCGGGCGAAAAGCGCGGGCGCCGGCCCTGGTTGGCAATCCATCGCGGAGCGTCGCTGCCGTCGGTGGAACCCACATAGATCCCGCCCGCGAAGCGGTCCGATCGCCAGGCGACGGTGTGGCCGTCGGGGGAGATCGCGGGCTCGCGATCGTCGGCGGCATCGGACGTGATGCGGCGCACGCTGCCGTCCGCAATCGACTGCGCGTAGATGTCGAGATTGCCGCTGTTGCGGTCGCTGCTGAATACGAGCGTCGCGCCGTCCGCGCTGATCGCCGGATCTGTGCTCAGCGTCTCCCCCACCGTTACCGCACGCACCACGCGAGCGGCGGGCGCCCTGGGTGCGATCGCCCGAAAGAGCACGCGATGCCCCCCGAAATAAACGGTCGCCGCAAGCATCGCCAATGCGGGCAACACCCACCAAATCCGGCGCGAGCCGGGGGGCTCCACCGTGCCGACAATCTCCGCAAACTCGAGATCTTCCCGCTGCTCCTGAAGATCGAGTTTGAGATCCAGCATGTGCTGGTAGCGGCGATCGGGGTCCTTTCGCAGGCAGCGCCGCAGCACGCGGACCATCTCCGCCGGGACGCCCCGCGCAACTTCATCAATTGGGCGGGGCGGCCGCTCCACCACCGCAAGCGCCGTAAGCTCGCTATTCTTGCGCGCGAACGCCCGCTTGCCGCTCAGCAGCTCGTAGAACAGGCACCCGAGCGAAAATACATCGGAGCGCGAATCCGGCGGCAGCCCGGTGAAGCACTCCGGCGCCCGGTAGCCGACCCGCCGCAAGCGCAGCCGCTCCAATGCCTGATGCTCCGGGCTGTGGAGACCGGTGGAATGATACTGCCATTCATCCTCAATCGTACGCAGCGCCGCGGAGCCGAAGCCGAACAGCTTGATGAGCCCCGATTCCGCGACGAGCACGGTGCTCGGGTCCACGCCGCCATGCACGACGCCCTGCCGGTGCGCCACTTCCAGAACGTCGGCCAGTTGGATGATGTATGCGGCGGCCTGCTTCGCCGGCACCTCACCGTTGGCAAGCATCTGCGCGAGGGTCTGGCCGGCAAAGTAGTCGTAGACGAGAAGCAGGCCGTCCTCCCCCTCGATCACATCGCGGATCGGCAGCAGGTTCGGGTGCGGCTGCCGCGCCAGGGTGCGAATCTCGTGAATAAAGCGTTCTCGCTGCCGCGGGCGGCTGTGTAGCCAGCCGACAAACTGGAGGCAGACCGTATCCTCACCCGCGCGCCCGCCGATCGCCATCGGCGTCTCGCGGTCCCGGGCTACGTAGGTAATGCCCGCGGTGCTGTCGGCCAGCAAGCCGGCGATTTCAAAACGGGTGGCGAGTTGACCACGGACGGAGAGCATCGAACGAAATCCCAGTGTAGTTTCATGATGCCAGAGCACCCTCCGGCGAACCAAGAGTCTCTCACTGGGGTCGCGCCTGGATCGCGCAGGCTACTGGACCACGATGATCTCTTCCCCGCCCTTGGCGCGCGGGCTTACGAACAAAGAATCATCCAGCTCGACATTAGCTTCCGAACTCGTCAACTCCATCGTGATGGGGGCGAGGGGATTCACCACCCGGATGCGCATCGGCTCCATCGTACCGTCGATCTTCTTGTAGTTCTCGAGGTAAACCTGGCTCTCGATGTCGCCCTGCGGCAGGTTCGTGACGGAATCCATCCGAATGAGCAGGCCGCTGTCCTGGGCCAGAAACCAGGTCTCCGGAGGCCCCTCGGCGGGGTAGAGCCGCAGCTTATCGACCTTTGCGCCGTTCAGTGTCTCCACGCCCAGCCACTCGCGTTTTGGATAGTGCTTCTTATAGTTGGCGGCCATGAAGAAATCCGCCTGCCGCACGGTGGCCGCCAGTTCCAGGCCCGCCTTTTCCCGGTAGCCCTGAATCGGATCCTGCACCCATGCGGTCTTGCCGTCATAAGCTTCGATCACCTCGCCGATACCCGCGATCTTCATCGTGGTGCGCGATTTGTTGGGAGCCTTCGCGAGCACTTCAACATCGCCCGAAACGCCCAGCCCGGTAAGCGTCATCGTCCCCCGGTCCCGCCGCGACGTCTGGCTCTTGAGAGCGTCGATCTCGCCGGTAGTCGTCAGGTAGCGTTCCAGAATCTGGTCTGCCTTGGCCTCGTTCCGCCCGGCATCCTTTGATTGAGCGAGGGCGGCCGGCGCCAGGGAGAACGCCATGGCGAGAGTGAGGATCGGGAGCAAGCATGCGCGGAGTTTCATAAGTTCCTTTGCGATGGCGGGGGCGCTTCCTTAGGATGCGATCAATTACTCCCCAGTTACGGTGATTCCCCCGCTCCCCGGTTTGGCGGCGGGGGGCGCCTGGCGGTCCAGCGCGGCCCGGGCCGCTTCCAGCGGGAGATCTTCCCCGGCGAGCAGCGTCTTGGCGCTCAGGGAGACGGCGATATCCGGCGTCACCCCATTCCCCTCGATGCGAAAGCCCTTGGGTGTTACGAAATCGGCGGCGGCAAATTGCAGCAGCGCGCCGTTCGGTAAATCCACGATGTATGAGGGGAGCGCCGCGCCCATGCTGCGTTCCCCCACAATCACGGCGCGGCCCATCTCCTGCAAGCCCGCCGCGAATATCTCCGAAGTCGAGGCTGAATTGCGATCGATCAGCACGGCCACCGGCCCCGTGAACGCGCCCTGCTGCGGAAAGGCCAGAAACTTCAACTCCGCGCCCCGCAACTTCATCAGGCCGAGGTTGGCCTGCTTCGTCACCAGGTAGCCGGTGATGCCGTTGGCCATGGCCCCGATGCCGCCGGGGTTCCCTCGCACATCGAAAACAATCCCACGCGCGCCGTCCGCGGCGGCCTGTTGAATGGCTTCGCGGATTCGCGGCAGCAGGGACATCACGAACAGATTGAAGCGAATCGAAACGATCCCGCCGGAGAGCCGCTTCACTTCAAACTCGGTCTCCATGCTCGGCATGAAGCCGAAGCTCTCGGAGCGTTCGCGCTGCGAGTAGCGAAGAGGCAATTCGGCAACCGCTTCCTTGCCGCCACCGCAGGAGAAGCGGATCTCCACCCGGTCCCCCGCACGGCCCGTAAGCAGCGCTTCGACGGTCTCGCTGTATAGGGAATCCCCCGCCGGAACGCCCTTCGCTTCGGCGTGGATCTTTCGTTTCAGCGCGGCGAGCGAAGTGCCCGCGATCTCGACCACAGCGCATCCCGGCCGCAGCGTGGACGGCGCGGCGATAGATCCGCCCATCCGCCAGACCAGCATCTCGCCGCCTGCTTCGGCAAGTTCGATCTCCGCGCTGGCCGCGCCCCTGCGGGCGAGATGCTTCGTGCCGATCCAGGAAGGCGGAAGCACCCGGAAATGGGATTGACCCAGCCGGTCCACCATGCCTTGTAGTACCTCGTAGAAGGCTTCGTCGGAAGGAGCGTTGATCGCTTTGGGCTTCGTCTCACGGCCAACGGCGTTCCAGTCGAGCCCGCCGAAAGCCGGATCGAAGTAGCGGTCCCGCACAGTTTCCCAAACGGCGCGGAAAGTCTCCTCACGAACCTTGCGGGAGACGGAACTCGAAGCTCCGGCGGATGGCGGCAGGGCCGCCAGCACGGCAAGGAACAGCGCGAGTGAAAGCCGCAAGCGCAAGGGAAAGGGTCTCTATGCGTCCAGCTTACGCCGGAGGATTTCGTTGACGGCCTGCGGATTGGCCT
>JADYZL010000634.1 GCA_020853155.1 Bryobacterales bacterium | reverse complement strand
CTGGGAATCCCGCCTCGAACAGCTCCTCCGCGACCGCAAGCGCCATCGCACGAATCCGCCATCCCCAACCGCAGCGGAACCCCAAGCTCCCTCTCCCCGCCCAGCCACGCCCGATCCAGACCCGGCCACACCGGCCCCATGCCCAGCTCCACCCGCCGCGGCGAGCACGCACCCAAATCGCCCACCGGGAAACGTACAATCAACAACATCCAGCGAAAACCCAGGGAACGAACCCATTTCTTCGCCTAGGGGCGAAACCCCGCCTCCCTGCCCTGCAGCTCCCCGAAACGGTCGCCCCTCAAGCGAAACCCGCAAAATACGGCAGCCCGCAAGAGAGGCCAGCACGATCCGCCGGTCGGATGCGTCGAGCACCTCGATCACGCCTCCTATCGCAGCCGCATTAACCGCGTGGGAATGGAATACCGCGGCAGCGTCTCGAACGAGAAGCCGCTACGCACGGGCCAGATGCGGAATGCAGAATCGGCGGCCGGCAGATCGGCAGCGCTGGAGTATGTTTGCGTACGCAAGGAATTATCCGGCAAGCTATGCGGATGCGACTGCTAAAATGCCCCGCATCTGCTCGCGCTCCCTCATTAAGTGCCCGGCGCCCGCAGCGGCCTCAACTCCAGCGCAGCGCGTCTTTTTTGAACGCCCAGATGTAGCCCACGAACAGGATCGCGAGGAATACTCCAACTTCCGCGACGCCGAACCATCCAAGCTGCTTGTAACGCACCGCCCAGGGGAAGAGGAAGATCGTCTCCACGTCGAACACCACAAACAGGATCGCAATGATGTAGAACCGCACGGAGTAGCGGCCCCGCGCGTTCGACATCGTGGGGATGCCGCACTCGTAAATTTCCTGCTTCACCTTGCCGGGCATGCTGGGCCGCAACAGTTTGGCCATGAAGAGGAGCCCGATCAGGAACGCTCCGGCTAGCAGGATGTAGATCATCACGGGCACGTATTCGCTTGGCACGCCCCCAATATAACATATAGGAGTCCAGTATCTGAATCTTGGATTCGCGCCGTCAATTCACCCTGTCGCGAAACACGCTCCGCCGTCGCATGGTCAGAAGAGCGATGAGGGCAGCAGGATGGAAGTCACGGAATAGGAGCACAAGCCATGTCTAAGCCGAACTCGGTGGTCGCGATTTTTGAGGCACACTCTCAGGCGGAAGAAGCAGTGAAGGCTCTGCAGCGGGCGGGATACGACATGAAGAAGATGTCGATCGTCGGCAGGGACTACCACACAGACGAAAGCGTCGTGGGCTTCTACAACGCCGGCGATCGCATGCGGTATTGGGGGAAGCAGGGCGCCTTTTGGGGCGGCATCTGGGGAATGCTTTTCGGAGCCGCCTTCTTTGCCATCCCCGGTATCGGGCCGGTGGTGGTCGCGGGTCCGCTCGTCGCCTGGATCGTCGCCGCGTTGGAAAGCGCGGTAGTGGTTGGCGGGTTGAGCGTGCTCGGCGCGGGCCTCTACAGCATCGGAATTCCCAAGGACAGCGTCTTGAAGTATGAAGTGGCGCTCAAAGCCGACAGGTTCCTCCTTGTGGCTCATGGCACTGCCGATGAGGTCGAAAAGGCGCGAGGCATTATCGCGGCATCCAACCCGCTGCAGATGGATGTCCATGCGCCGCAACCCGCGGAGCGCGTGGAAGTCGGCAGCCACTAGCGCCGCAAGACATCGATCAACCAAAGGGCGGGGGGAAGGATGGCACAGGCGGTTTCTGCGCTGTTTCTCGACATCGGCGGCGTTTTGCTCACCAACGGGTGGGATCACTATGCGCGCGAACTCGCCGCGAAGACGTTCTCGTTAGACCTGGAGGAGATGGAAGAGAGGCATCGTCTCACTTTCGATACCTACGAAGTCGGCAAGCTCACGTTGGCGCAATATCTGAACCGGGTGGTGTTCTACGAACAGCGCCCCTTCACCTTCGATCAATTCCGGCAGTTCATGTTTGACCAATCGAAGCCGCTTCCTGGGATGATCGAGTTCGTCCGCGGACTCAAGGCTCGTCATGGCCTCAAGATCGCCGTCGTCAGCAACGAAGGGCGGGAGTTGACGGAATACCGCATCCGGCATTTCAAGCTCAACGAGTTCGTCGACTTCTTCATTTCCTCCTGCTTCGTCCATTTTCGTAAGCCCGACGAAGACATCTTCCGGGTCGCCCTCGACATCGCCCAGACGCCGCCGGATCGGGTAATCTATATCGAAGACCGGCCCATGTTCGTGCAGGTGGCCGCATCGCTCGGCATCCGGGCCATCCATCACGTCGATACCGCAACCACGCGTTCCGCCCTTGCCGCTTTCGGCTTGTCCAGTCCCGAATAGATCCGCCAGGGACGCGCGTGGATCTGCGCCCTACTGCTGTGGAGGAGCCGCTTTGAGAGGGATCTCCACCTTCTGCGCGCGGCCTGCCCGGAGAATGTCGAACACCACCGTGTCTCCCACCCGTTTCTTGGCCATCACGCGGCGAAGCACGTCGGAGGAATCCACTTTCCTCCCGTCGATCGCCGTCACAAAATCTCCGCCGACCGGAATCCGGTAGTTGCCCACGCGAACGACGCGATCGGCCCCCTTCAGCCCGGCCGCCGCCGCGGAGCCGCCATCGAAGACGTCGCGAAGCAGATAGCCGCCGTCGCGCGGAAGCTCCAGGTACTCGGCGAGTTCGCCATTCACGAACATCGGTCGAATGCCGAGCCACGGGCGGACAAACGAACCCCGTTCCCGGTACACGTCGAGCATCAGTTTCGCCCGGTTGATGGGCATCGCGAAACCGATCCCGATATTCGTCTCGTTCAGGATGGCCGTGTTGATGCCGATCACGTCGCCATGCGAATCGAGCAAGGGTCCGCCGCTGTTGCCGGGGTTGATGGCGGCGTCCGTCTGGATGATGTCCTCCAGAACGGAATCCCGCCCGGAAGAAAGCGTCCGCCCCATGGCGGAAACCACGCCCGTCGTGAGAGAGCCGCCCAGGCTGAACGGGTTGCCGATGGCGAGCACCTTCTGGCCAACCTTCACCGCGTCGCTATCTCCCAGCCGCAGAAACGGCAGCGGTTTCTTCGCTTCAATCTTGAGCAGGGCGAGGTCGTTCTCCGTATCGCGCGCCAGCACCTTGGCGGGGTAGCGGCTCTGGTCCATCAGGCTCACTTCCAAGCGCTGCCCATCGGCGGAGATCACGTGGTTATTCGTGAGAATCAGCCCGTCGGCATGGATGAGGAAGCCGGAGCCCGCGCCTTCCCTGGGCACCACCTGGAACCAGAAATTCTCCGTGAACTCGACGCTCGTGATGTTCACCGTGGCGGGGTTGGCGCGCTGGTAAATGTCGATGTTGTTCTGTTCATCCGCGCCGAAATCCGCCGAACGCACCACCTCCGGCCCGGCCCAAAGCGACGCAGCGCCGCCGCTATTGCCTTCGGCGGAAGCGTTCCGGAACGGGTTCCACGCGGATACCGTCACGTAATAAACCGCGATCCCCGCGAGGAACGCCACCAATAGCGCGAGTATCCGTCTCATTCGCATTCCTCCAGCAATCGCCGGTACGCCGCCCCCACATTGGCGCGGGTTTCGTCCTTCGTACCGCTCGTGTCAATCACTTCATCGGCGTATGCCCGTTTCTCATCCAGGGGCATCTGATGCTCCAACCGGGATAGCGCCTGCTCGCGGCTCATCCCGCGATGTACGGCGCGCTCAATCTGCACTTCGCGCGGGCACCAGGCCACCCATATTTTCTCAAAATTCTCATGGTTCCCTGTCTCGATGAGAATCGCAGCCTCTACCACTCCCACCCGGTGCGCAGGCTCGCTTCCCCCTCGATGGGCTTCCGCTTCCCGCCGCGCGAGGCTTTCAAAGAAGCGCTCTTCTTCCTGGAAAACGAGGGGATGGATGATGGCATTCAGCCTCTGCAATCGATCCGGGTGGCCGAAGACCAAGTCGGCAAGGCGCGTCCGCCCGATGCGGCCATCGGGTTCGAGGATCGAATTGCCAAACGCAGCCAGCACCATCGGGTACGCGGCTCCATCCGGTTCGAGCAGCCGGTGCCCCACTTCGTCCGCCTTCAGGAGCGCGCAGCCGAGCGAAACGAGCGTCTCGCCCACGAAGCTTTTCCCGGAGGCGAGCCCGCCGGTGAGTCCCACGCGCCGCATTCCGCCTCCCTTCCAGGCTATTGGTGGGCTCCACGATCGAGCCGGTAACCGACTGCTTCGCGACGGCTAGAAACTCGCGCCAATCCCGAGATGCTGCTCCGCCAGCGTCACGGTATTCACCATCAGCATCGCAATGGTCAGCGGGCCGACGCCACCCGGCACCGGGGTATAGGCGGACGCAAGCTCCGCCATCGCGATGGGATT
>JADYZL010000633.1 GCA_020853155.1 Bryobacterales bacterium | reverse complement strand
GTGCTGCGATGATCGCCTCGAAATTCACAGGCAGACTCCTCGCGCGGCATGCCTCTCGTGGGCGATTCCCGCATGTTCGCAGCGGGATTCCGCACACGAAACAGCGAACGAAAACTCAATAGCGCGGCCGGGAGCGGGGGTTACTTTCGAGCGGAACTACCAGTGGTAATGAACGTCAGTGCCCTCAGGACGAGACCAAACGGGGGTCTTGCCAGCTCTTATCGGCGTCCCCCTTTCGCGCGTAGGCTGCGTCGAGGTGGAGTGGATCGTCAAACGCCGCCCGCAGGTACCGATCCTGCGCGAGAGCGGCGAGTTGCCGGAGCCATGCGCCAGGAATCAGCATACATCGGGACTCCGCCGGCAACTGTTCCGCAGTGAGGTCAAGAATTTCCGCCGAGGGCGAGAGGACGTAGCGCGGGGGAACGGGTAGGCCCGCGAGCCAGGATTCCGGCCGAACCAACTCTACTTCCGCGAGAAGCGGCTCCACGCGGGGTGGAGCGCCCTCTGCGGGGGGAGGCAGCGTGGCGACGGAAAGAAAAAACTCCCCCCGGCTGGCGGGCAGGAGGATGGCGGATGGAAAACCGGGGGCAAGGCGCGCCACGGCCGCCATGTTCGAAATGCCGATGAGCGGAAGCTCCTCCACCTCTGCCAGACTCTTGGCCGTCGTCAAGCCGACCCGCAGACTCGTGAAGGCTCCAGGCCCGGTGGACACGGCCACCGCCTGGAGATCCTTGAGGCGCAAGCCGCCTTCTTCGAGGACGGCTTCGATCGCCGGGAAAATTTCTTCCGCCTGCCGACGGGGCGTCGAGAGGGAGCGCTGCGCCGAAAGTTTGCCGTCCGCGGAGAGGGCCACCGCCCCCGCGCCCGATGCGGTGTCGAGAATCAGTATGTTCGTCGTCAACGTTCGTTGTTCCCACGCCGCGCGGCCGATACCGGCGGCTCCGATTCTCACGGCTCCAGCCGGAAAACCTTGTCCACCACATAGACCTTGCCTGCCACGTTCATGCCATAAACCCGGAGGTTCACCGCCACGGGAGGCTTGCCGAGGGCACGGGGGTCGAACTGCAGAAAACCTTCCGGACCGGTTGCGGCTACGCGCGCGCCTTCGCCCGCCACGGTATCTTCCGCGGTCAACAGATACATCATGCTCCGCGTGGCCCTGGATTCGCGCGTGACCTTGATCCGGTAAGGCGCCGTCCATCCGCCGGCGAGGGGCACTTCCATCTTCGCGGGCTCGACGAGTTCAAAGGGAATCTTGGCGAGCGCGGTCTCCGGTTCCTGCACCGGCACATAGCGGCTTTCAAACTTGTACTTGTTGCTGAGGCCCTGCACGTAGCCGTCACGGTAGAAATGCAGCACCCAATCGTGACCCGAATCGGGTGGAGCGCCTGCCCAGGATTGCTCCTTGTACTCCTTGAGCGGCGTGACCGCGCCATCGGCGGGATTGATCCACTCAATGTTGTACTTGTGCTTCTTAGCGAAGCGAATCTCCACTTCTTTCGCTTGCGCCGCGCCCGCAGGCGGCTCGACGTAACAGACAAACTCCGGTGCATCCTCGCCATGCAAGCCCACGCAGCGCGCGCCGGATACATCGAAGTACGGCTCCAATTCCCAATAGCGCGTGCGGCTGAGGAGATCGAACCAGACTTTCATGGCCGTGGCGCCGGGGGAATCCGCATATTTTGCCTGCACCGGAAACGAACCGCCATACGTGCCGGTGTTGCCGAACGTGGGGTATTGGCCATCCATGGTGGCATTCCACAATCGATGGCGGAAGGTATCTGAATCCACATGGTGCGGGTGAGTGGCGCCGGCGCCCGAATTCTCGTAGGCGAACTCCGCATTCACGGCGGGCAGTTGATAGAGCTGGTGTTCGATGGCGCCTAGTTGGTCATTGGAACTCTGGTAGAGCAGGTAATTCATCCATCCATCCCGGACGAGCGGGGACGTGGTGGAGACCGTGTGAGTGCTGCGAGGGTGCTTATATGGATCCCGCTCGCGAAGGTAGTCTCCCATCTCCTTCATCAACCGCTTTCCGTCCTTGTACTCCTCGAACTCCTGCACGAGTTGCCAGGTGACGTTAAAGGCGGCGTAGCGGGCGATCACATAGTTCAGATAGCGCTGGCGGTCCTTCGAAGTGGGAAGGATTTCAGCGAGTTGATTGCGATCCCAGCCGAGGATGAGGTCCACGACCATACCGGCTGCATTCAAGGCGCGGACGCGGCGATCCACTTGCTGAAAGTGCGCGGGGAGGATCTGGTCCGCCGCGGGGAGCGGGCTGCCGGAGGCGTTCGCCGCATCCGCCGGGCGTGGGCCAAGCAGGCTGCCGCGGACGTGCGTGAAGCGCTGCTCCTTCCGCTTCGCCAGAATCGCCTCGAAGATGGCATCGGGGATGGTGGCGAACGTGTATTGCGTGTCCCCCATCCAGAGGTGTGGCTGGAGATTCCGGCTGGTTCGCCAGTGATGGACGTTGGCGGGTTCGAGGAAACCGGGGGCCGGGGCGTCCACCGCCTCCACCGATGTCATCATGCCATCCAGGCGGGGGATATTGCCGGAGAAGCGGACAAGCCACTTTCCCGGCGCCGTGGGAGCGAAGCGGGCGACGAAACGCCCGCCCCCATCCCAGAACATCGGGAGCCGGTAGGTATCGATTCCGGGCGAGCGGAACTCCGCATAGAGTTCCACGGTGGCGTACGGGTTCGGGTGCGCCGCCTGTTCTTCGGCAGTCAGTTCGAGCGCGAGATCGCACGGCGAATAGATCGCCGTGGGCGGGCAGGTGGGCTGGCCCCACAGCAACGCCGAGGCCGCCACGAGGAGCAACAACGCGCGGAGTGGCATACCCCTTATTCTGTCAGACAACCGCCGGCTACTTGAGAGGCAGCGCGACGGGTTTGCCCGTCTTCACCGACATCTTGGCCGCATCGATGATCTCGTTCACGCCGACGTTGAAATCCATGGAGGTCATGCCTTCCGGCTCCTTGCCGGAGCGGATGCAATCGAGCATATAGGCGATCGGCTCCAGGCGGTTAGCGGGCAAGCCGGGATCCGGCAATACCTGCTCCGGCCCGCGGCCGGAGCGGAAGACGGCTTTCTCGCTGTTTGCCGCGAGGCTCCCCTTGAGGCCGAAGATTTCCACTTGCTGAAAACTGCGCGGCAGATCCCAGCTTGCTTCGAGCAGCGCCACGCCGCTCTTGTAGCTCAGCATGATGGTAGCGCTATCTTCCACTTTCGGGAACTCATTGGGCCGCAGATGGATCGCGTGGGCGAACACCGTCTGGGGGCGCCCGAGATACATCAAACTCCAAAGCGCGTTGTAGCAGCCGAAATCCATCAGGGCGCCGGCGCCGTTCTTTTCGGGATCCGTCAGCCAGTTAAAGAAGAACTTGTTGAGGCCGGTAGGGCCGCCCGGGCCGCCGTGGCCAACAATCCCGTGCAAGCGCCAGACGGCGCCGAGGTCGCCGGAATCGAACTTCGTCTTCAGCGCGTGCATGGTGGGCCACCACGCCATCTGATAGTTGGTCATCACCTTGATGCCATGCTTCCGGGCGAGGTCACGAATCTTGACGGCGTCCCTATAGGTGGAGGCGAGCGGCTTCTCGAAGATGACGTTCACCTTGCGGGGGGCGCAATACTCCACGATTTCCAGGTGCCGATTGTTTTCGACGAAGGCCCACACAACGAGGGGCTTCTTTTCGTCCACCATTTTCCGGTAGTCGGAAAATACGAGATCGCGGCTCAGACCGCGCTTCACAGCCTCATCAATGAGCGCGGGTTCCGTTTCCGCAACGCCGACGAGCTTGGCGGGCTCGCCTTTGACCATCTTGCCGAACTGGCCCCAAACGTGGGAGTGCACCATCCCGATGACGGCGATCGTGGGCTCCTGGCCAAAACCTGGAATCGCACAGAAACTGATTGCCAGCAGGAACGCTGCGATGGATCGAATCTTCATACTTCGTACCTCAGTGAAAGACAAATCTCGGGGCTGGGAATCATTTTCTCACTTTCCGAGATCCTTGCCGATTGAATGGCATCCCATGGGGCAATTGTGCAATGTGTATTCCGCCCCACCGAAGCGTGCTGGGCCCAAACGGTTCCAGTACCGCTTGCGAAAGCTGGAAAGGTGGTAGAGTAGATCCCAAGTTTTTACCGTTCATAGGCCAACTTATCACTGGGAAGTTGAAGAGAGGTCGCTATGAAGCCCAT
>JADYZL010000632.1 GCA_020853155.1 Bryobacterales bacterium | reverse complement strand
TCATGTCGAGCGGAATGGCGACGTCAATGTTCTTCAAGTTGTTGGCGCAAGCGCCGCGAAAGGTGATGGTACGTTTTGCTTGCGGGGTGCGAAGCCTGGCGGGAAGCGCGGCCCGTTCTCCGCGGAGATAACGTGCGGTGAGGCTCATGCCGCGATCAAGAAGTTCGGGATACGAACCTTCGAAGACGATCTTCCCCCCGTTCTCACCGGCGCCGGGGCCGAGGTCGACGATGTAGTCGGCAGCGCGCATGACATCGGCATCGTGCTCCACCACGACGATGGTATTGCCGAGGTCGCGTAGTTCTTCCAGGATGCGGATGAGGCGGTTGGTGTCACGGGGATGGAGGCCGATGGACGGCTCATCCAGGACGTAGCAGGCGCCGACGAGGCGCGAGCCGAGGCAGGTGGCGAGCGTGATGCGCTGGGCCTCACCCCCCGATAGTGTGGCCGACAACCGGTCGAGCGTCAGGTAATCGAGGCCGACGTCGTGGAGAAACTGCAAGCGTTGCCGGATTTCCACCATCACCTTGCCGGCGATGCCGCTTTCTTCGGGGGACAGTTGCAGGGATTGGAAGAAATCCCAGGCCTGGGCGATGTTGAGGGCACACACCTCGGGCAGGGTACGGTGATTGACACGGACACGCAGCGCTTCCGGCCGGAGGCGTGTACCGCCGCAATCGGAACAGGTGGAATAGCCGCGATAGCGGCTGAGGAACACGCGCACATGGACCTTGTACTTCTTGGTCTCCACCTGTTGGAAGAAGAGGCGAACGTGGCGCTCGACGATGGCCTGCTCGTCCCGAGTGAGCTGGTTGTAGGGGACCTTCATGCGCACGGACTTGCCGGCGGCTTTGAGAAATTCGGCCTTATAAAAGCTGTATTGCGGCTTGGTCCAGGGATCCACCGCGCCTTCGTCGAGCGACAGATAGCGCTCGCGCACAATGCGGTTCATGTCGTAGTCGATGGTGTTGCCGAAGCCCTGGCAGCGAGGGCATGCGCCTTGCGGGTTATTGAAGCTGAACAGGCCGGGTTCCGGGTCCTGGCACTCGATGCGGCAATCCTTGCAGGCGAAGCGCTCATTGAAGACCACGCGGCGGGGAGGGAAGGTGCCGGCCTGTTCAAAGACGACTTCGCCGGCTTCGCGATAGCAGATCTCGGTGGTATCGGCGATGCGCTGGCGCTGGTTATCGGCGATGGCGAGGCGATCGGCGAGGACGAACAGGGGCTGGGAGAAATCGATTTCGAGGAGCGATTCCGGAGTGGAAAATTCGAACACCTTGCCGTTCTGGTAGAGGCGATTGAAGCCTTTGCGGCGCAGTTCGAACAGATGATCGCGGCGCTCTGTGTTGCCGGAGAAATTGGGGACGGGGAAGAGGGCATACCAGCGCGAGCCCGATTCTTCCCGCAGCATCTGGGTGGCGACGAAATCGACGGTGTCGCGCAGGACGCGGCGGCCGCAGTTGGGGCAAAAGGTGTGCCCGATGCGCGCCCACAGCAGGCGGAGATAGTCATAGAGTTCGGTGGCGGTGGCAACGGTGGAGCGCGGGTTGCGCGTGGTGTTCTTCTGCTTGATAGCGATGGGAGGAGCGATGCCGTCAATCTCCTCCACTTCCGGCTTTTCCATGCGCTCCAGAAACTGGCGGGCGTAAGCGGACAGGGACTCCACATAACGGCGCTGCCCTTCGGCGTAAATGGTGTCGAAGACGAGCGAGGATTTCCCCGAGCCCGATACTCCTGTTACCACTGTGAGCTTCTCATGAGGAATGGCGAGGGAGACGTTCTTCAGGTTGTGCATCCGCGCGCCGCGGATGACAATAGCGTTTTGGGCGACGGCAGCAGCTTTGGGAGACATAGGCGGGAGGTGTATACCTTTTCAGTATAGCAACGGCATGAAGAAAATCCCCGCGTTTCGCAAAGCCCTTCTGGAATGGTATGACAAGCACAAGCGCGAGCTGCCGTGGCGCGGCGTTTCGGACCCCTACGCGATCTGGATTTCGGAGATCATGCTGCAGCAGACTCGTGTGGCGGCGGTGATTCCTTACTATGAGCGCTTCCTGGCGGCGTTCCCCGATTTCCGTGCTTTGGCGCAGGCGCCGGAAGAGGCGGTGTTGCATCTGTGGGCGGGGCTTGGATACTATTCCCGCGCGCGCAATCTGCAAAAGGCGGCGCGGCAGATGGTGGAAATGGGCGAGTTCCCCGGCGGGTATGAAGCGATTCGCGGGCTAGCGGGGATCGGCGACTACACGGCGGCGGCCGTGGCCAGCATCGCATTCGGGCTTCCCCATGCCGTTCTGGACGGCAACGTGATGCGCGTTCTAGCGAGGGTGGGAAACGATGCCTCCGATATCGCCAATGGACAAACGCGGAAGCGGTTACAGGGGCTGGCGCAGGAGATGCTCGACCGGTCGCGGCCGGGGGAGTTTAATCAGGCTGTAATGGAACTGGGGGCCACTGTCTGTCTGCCCAAGCAGCCGCTGTGTGCTCAATGTCCGGTGGTTGCGTATTGCCAGGCGCGAACCGCGGGGCGGGAACGGGAACTTCCGGTGAAAGGCCGTAGAAACAATACGGTCAAGGTGGAACGGACCTTGCTTCTCATTTGGAAGGGGGAAGATGTACTGGCGTGGAAGCGCGGGGAAGAGTCGAGCCAGTTGCGAGGGTTTTGGGAGCTGCCTGAGCCGGAGCATCTTGCGGGGGCACAGGTCGTCCATTCTGTCGGAGAATTCCGACACTCGATTACAAACCATCAATTTCTTTTTCATGTGGCGGAAGCGCGCATTTTGCGGAAACCAAAAGGTTTCTATTACGTCTCACCTTCCCATGAAGGGGATACCCCGCTGAGCACAACAACTCGCAAGGCTCTGGCGTGTTCTAAAAAGTGGAGAAAGTCGTTCCCGGGGTCTTGATTTGCGGTCCTATTGATCGTGTAGACTGGTACGCAAGTCGAGTCACGGGGTCCGCACATCGTTTATAAGGGTAAATCCATGAATACTATGAGACGCAATAACCTTGCCCGCAAGGCAATCGTGGCGGTATGCGCATTGCCTTTCGTGGTCTATGCCTATATTTTAGGCCCAGACCCCCGCAACACAGGTGCTCCCGGGGATAGTCCGCAGGCCTGCGCGTCGGCCGGGTGCCACACGGGAACCACCTTGAATGGTGGGCCGGGGCGGGTGGAAATCGAGTTTCCGAGCGGAACCACCTACGTTCCGGGGCAGAAACAGCGCTGGACGGTTCGGGTGACCGACGCGGGGCAACGGGTGTTCGGGTTCCAGGCAACCGCTCGTTTGGAGAGCAATCCCTCGGCGGGACAGGCGGGAACGTTCAGCAGCACGGATGCGAACACGCAGATTCTATGCGACGACGGGAGCAACCGGCCGGCGGCAGGATGCCGCGCCAACTTCACGGTGGAGTTCATTGAACATGCGCGCGCGGGGAACGCCAACACGTTCACGTTTGAATGGACGCCTCCGGCGACGAACGTGGGCAACGTGCGTGTATATGTGGCGGGGAACGCGGCGAACGGAAACGGTACCAATTCCGGCGATCGAATTTACACAGCGAACTACACGCTGACTCCGTCCACGGGCGGCGGTGGCGGGAACCGGCCGGTGATCAGCCAGGGAGGCGTCGCGGACGGGTTCAATTTCGGAGTGGGAGTGGCCCCCAGCACGTGGACGGCGATTTTCGGGACTAATCTGGCCACGGTGACGAAGACATGGGACGAGGCGATCAGCGGGACTACGTTGCCGACGACGCTGGAAGGCGTGAGCGTGAGCGTGAACGGCAAGGCCGCGACGGTGTCGTTCGTGAGCCCCGGGCAGGTGAATGTGCTGGTGCCCACGGATATCGGGACAGGCACGATGAACGTGACGGTGACCAATGCCAACGGGGAAAGCGCTCCGCTGGCGGTGACGGGGGCGGCGGTGAAGCCGGCCTTCTACGCTCCTTTCGCGCAAAACAACAGGCTTTTTGTGACGGCTGTGGCCACGCAGTTGCAGAACGGGCAGCCGGTGTATGTAGGCAAGCAGGGAGTAGACCCACGCGTTACAAGGGGTGCGCGGCCGGGCGAAATCCTGCAGGTCTTTGGGACGGGTTTCGGAGCAACCAACCCGGTTGTTCCGACGACGCAGATAGTCTCTGGCGCTCCAGCCATTACCTCGCAAGTGCGAATCCGGTTTGGGGAGACAGTGGCGACGTTTGCCGGCTCTGGGAATTTGGTCGCAGCCGGCCTTTATCAATTTAACGTGACGGTGCCGGCTACGCTGGCCGACGGGGATTATCCATTGATCGCCGAAGTGGGCGGCGTGACCAGTTCCTCCAACGTGTACATTACCGTACAGCGGTAAGGGGATATCAAGAATGCTTCAGGGATCTCGTAAGTTGTTGTTGGCGGGGCTGGCGATTTCGCCGGTCCTCTTGTTTTCGTTTTCGGTCGGACCGCCGCAGGGGCGTACAGGGGCGCCTGTTGACGGAGGTCTGACGTGTGCGGCCTGCCACCGGGGCGCGGATGTGAATGACGGGGTGGGCAGGCTGGCTATTACAGCGGCGAACTATGTGCCGGGCGTGAAGCAGACGCTGCGCATCACGCTGACGCATCCCACGGCGAGGCGCTGGGGATTTCAGTTGACCGCGCGCGTTGCCAGCGACCCGGCTCGAAAGGCTGGTGTTTTCACATCCAACGCCGAGACACAGGTCCGCTGCGGGCTGGTCGGAACCGCCGTTGCTCCTTGTGGGAATGAGTTGGAGTTTGTGGAGCACGTTGTGGCCGGTACGGCGGCCGAATCGCAGGCAGCGCGGACATGGGAAGTGGATTGGACGCCGCCCGAGTCCGCGGTGGGCGATGTTATCTTCTATGCCGCCGGAAACGCCGCCAATAACAACGGGGCCAACACGGGCGACTTTATCTACACTGCGACGGCCACGATTAACGCCGCCACAGGGGGTGGGCCACGTCCGGCGATCACAGCGGGCGGAATCCGCGACGCCTTTAACTTCACCTCGAATATCTCTTCGCATTCCTGGGTGGCGATTGCGGGAACGAATCTTTCCGCGGCGGAGCGTACCTGGGATGGGGCGATTCAAGGGAACAATCTCCCGCTATCGCTGGCTGGAGTGAGCGTAAAGATCAATAACAAGGAGGCGCCGGTTTATTATGTGAGCCCGGGACAGGTAAACGTGCTGGCGCCGCTGGATGACGCGGTGGGTGACGTGCAGGTGGTGGTGAGCAATATCAATGGCGATAGCGCTCCGCTGACCATCCGGCGTGCGGCTGCGGCTCCGGCGTTCTTCACTCCGTTTGCCCAGAACAACCGATTCTTCGTTACGGCGGTTGCGCTGGACGGAACGATTCTGGGGAAGGTGGGCGTGGATCCGCGGGCGAGGCGGGCGGCCCGGCCAGGGGAGACTATTCAGATCTTCGGTTCCGGCTTCGGCGCCACCAATCCTCCGGCTCCGACGGAGCGGTTGGTGACCGGTTCTCCGGCACTGGCCGCTAAGCCCACGATCCGGGTTGGCGAGGCGACGGCCGATTTCGCGGGAAATGGAAATCTGATCAGCTCCGGTGTGTACCAATTTAACGTGACGATTCCGGCTTCGCTGGCGGACGGGGATCACGCGATTGTGGCCACCGCGGGTGGGGCGACGAGCGCGAATACGGTGTTTATTTCCGTGGCCCGGTAACGGGTTCGCGGGTTCGTTCAGAAACCTTGAGAGGGTGGGCCTGAGTGGCCCACCTTTTTTATTGATGAGCAGCTTCTGGATTGTCTGGATGGCGCTGTGTTGCCAGCCGCGGAGCGCCCCTGTGTATACGGCGGCTTCGATTGTTCATTCGGCTACGAATCAGCAGGTGCTGGCGCCGAATACGTTTGGGACGATTTACGGCAAGGGGTTGTCGTGGTCGACGCGGGCGTTGGGGCCGGCGGATTTGTTGGGAAATTTTCTGCCTCCCTATTTGTTAGGGACGGGCGTGACCGTGTTTGTGGATGGCTTTGCCGCGCCGGTGTTTTATGTGTCGCCGGAGCAGATCAATTTTCTGGTGCCGAACACGGCGTTGCCGGAGCGGGAAGCGAAGGTGCGGGTGAATCTGGACGGGGTAAGCGGGCCTGAGGTGAATGTGCGGTTGAAGGCGGTGGCTCCGGGATTATTTTTGCGCGACCCGGAAACCGTGGCGGCGGTGAAGCTGGATGGGTCAGCGCTGCATGCGGGGAATCTGGCGCGGGGCGGGGAAGACGTGGTGCTGTTTGCCACGGGACTGGGGCCTTTGGCGCCGGAGCCATATTATATGGAGGTGGTGCGAACGGCGGCTCCTCTGGCACGGCGAGCGGAGTTCCGGTTGCTGTTGAATGGCGTGGCGGTGGAGGATCGGCGGATTCGCTATGTAGGAGCTGCGCCTGGGTTTGCGGGGTTGTATCAGATCAATTTGTGGCTGCCGGAGGAGACTGCTTCCTGGCCGGAGGTGCGGATTGCGGTGGGGGATGGGGTAAGCCCGGGTGGGGTGCATATCCCCGTGAGATAGTTGACCCGCGCTGGGGCAGGGTAGGGTACAATGGTGGACAAGCGCGCCCGTAGCTCAGCTGGATAGAGCGCTTGCCTCCGGAGCAAGAGGTCAGAGGTTCGAATCCTCTCGGGCGTACCACTTCTTTCCTTTTTCTTGGGCGCGTCAAGGATTTTGTGTAAACGGCCGTGTTTTTCTTAGTTGCATCGTCCCTGGTAGACTGGGCGGACCTGAGCGGAGGATAGGGCTCTGCGGAGACGCAACCCGAGCGCCGACTCAGGGGC
>JADYZL010000631.1 GCA_020853155.1 Bryobacterales bacterium | reverse complement strand
ATTTCGGCCGGATGGCCCAGATCTTCAGTAATCGCGTGGAGCGCGTCATGGTCGCAATTACTGCCCGGAAAGACAACAACGCCGAATCGCATGGGAAGAACTCCAGTTTATCAGAGTGGCGAGGGGCGCTGTTTGCGGCGGCGCGAACCTGGCGCACTGCGCGATTTAGAGTGTCGCGCGGGAGGAGTACCGCGCGAGAGGTTAACGCACGCTTCCGATTGTGGGGTGGGCCTTGGATTTGATATCTGATAGAAGGGTGGGAGAGCGGACGCGCGGGATCCGTAATTTTCGATTCGCCCGAGGTTTCATGTTACGCACTGCGATTTGCACGATGCTTGCCGTGTTGGCGTTTAGCGGCCCTGCCTCCGCTCAATTGGTGGACGAGTTCGAGCCTCCCGTGGCGGGATGCTGCCTGCCGGCCGCGGCCCAACGGCTCACTGACCAACTCCAGGACTGGAATCAGCTCGGCCGCTACCACGCGGCGAATGAAGAATTGAAGAAGCACCCGGCCGACCCGAACCGGGTGGTCTTTTTGGGCGATTCGATTACGGACGGCTGGAAGCTGGAAGAATCCTTCCCCGGCAAGCCTTACGTGAACCGGGGCATCAGTGGGCAGACCACGCCGCAGATGCTGGCGCGCATGTATGCGGACGTGATCGCGCTCAAGCCGAAGGCGATGATCCTGCTCGCGGGGACGAACGACATCGCGCGGAATACCGGCCCGATGACGGCGGAGATGATCGAGCAGAACTTCATGGCCATTACGGAACTGGCGCAGCACCACGGCATCAAAGTCGTCCTGTGCGCAGTGATGCCGGTGAGCAATTACCCCTATGAGCGGCAGCAGCGGGAAGCGGCGAACGCAGGGGCATCCGGGGGCCGGAAGCCGGCGGCAAGATCGAAGATGACGGAGCGCCGGCCACCCGCGGATATCCTGAAACTGAATGCCTGGCTCAAAGAGTACGCGGCTCGCGTGGGAGCAGTTTATGCGGACTACTACGCCGCCTTCGTGGATGAGCACGGGTGGCTGAAAGACGGCTTCTCCGAAGATGGGCTGCACCCGAACGCCGCAGGCTACAAGCTGATGGTTCCGGTGGCGGAAGCCGCGATCCAGCAAGCGATGCGTTAGCGGAGAAATACCGAGTGCTTCACGCGGGAGCGCGCGCTGAAGCTACCCCCGCCGCGAGACCCGGAATGGCGCCCGTCTCCATACCGGAGCTAGGGTTCCGGAGGCAGGTTCTACCCGCTTCCAGCCCTGCCGCAAGGGCCTTCCGGTTGAGATCCGCGAGGTGGCCCGGCACGGCGCTGAGCACAGCGTTTTCGAGGGCTTCCTCGCCCACGACTCCGGTGATCGCGGTGGCGAAGCCCAGCATGACGATGTTCTGCACGACGCGCTTGCCTAACTCCTCCGCCATGCGCGTGGCGGGCAGGCAGAAAACGCTCACCCCGTCGGGCGGCTGCTGCATCCGCACCAGATCCTGCTCCACAATCAGGATTCCGCCCGGCTTCACTTCGGGCGAGAACTTCGTGCAGGCTTCCTGGGACATGGCCACCAGCACATCGGCGCGCGTGACATACGGATAGAGCACCGGCTCATCGGAAACGATCAACTGCGCGCTGCAGGCGCCCCCGCGCGCTTCCGGGCCGAAACTTTGCGTCATGGTGGCGTGGAGCCCATCATGAATCGCCGCCGCGCGGCCCAGAATCTGGGTGGCGAGAATCACACCCTGCCCGCCGAATCCGGCGATGCGAATTTCCATTAACCGCATGACAGTTCCCCCAATTCCAGTGCGGATTCCGCTTCGGCGTGTTCATAGGGGTCCACATACTGCTCCTGCAACTGAGCGCGCAAATGCGCCTGCATGGCTTCGAGATAATCCGGACGATCCCGTTCGACGAAGTTGCCGATGACGATCTCGCCGCCCATGGTCATGTCGAGATCGGCGAGGTTGGCGTTGTGACGCGTAGCTCCGAGTTCCTTGTACGATTTCATCGTGTCGAGTCCGTCGCCGAGGCGGTTGCGGCGCTGGAAGAGCGTGGGGCATGGGCTGATCACTTCGAGGAAAGAAAAGCCGCGCCGCGTGAGCATGCGCTCCATGGCCTTCATGGTCTGGACGACGTGGTAGGTAGTCCAACGGGAAACATAGCTCGCGCCTGCGGCCGCAACCAGGTGCGGGAGGTTGAGCGGTGGCTCATAAGCCCCATACGGCGAGGTGGCCGTTATGGCGTCGCGCGGAGTGGTGGCAGCCGCCTGCCCGCCGGTCATTGAATAGGTGAGATTGTTGACGCAGACCACCTTCAGATCGATATTGCGGCGGGCGGCGTGGATCAGGTGATTGCCGCCGATCGAAGCCAGGTCTCCGTCGCCCGAATAGACCACGACCGTAAGGCCCGGGTTCGCCAGTTTGAGCCCGGTAGCGAACGGGATGGCGCGCCCGTGCGTGGTATGGAAGGAATCGAGATGCATGTAACCGGCTACGCGGCCGGTGCAGCCGATACCGCTGACAATCACGACCTTCTTCGGATCAATGCCGGTCTTAATCAGCGCGCGGGCGAAGCAGTTCACGGTAGTCCCGATGCCGCAGCCGGGACACCAGATGCTCGGCATCCGGTCACTCCGCAAAAACTGCTCCGCGGGATTCTCGCAGATGGGGAAGGCGGCCGGGGCCGCCGGATTCAGACTGGCGCTCATGCTCCTGCTCCTTGCACCGTCATCGCTCCGCGCCGAATCGCTTCGAGGATTTGTTCCGGCTTGTGCACGGTGCCTCCGGCGTGGGGCACGCGGATGACGCGGGTACGGCCGCCGGTGACGCGCTCGACCTCGAGGACCACCTGGCCCATGTTGAGTTCGGGCACAACAAACGCCTTCACGCGCCCGGCCAGTTCCCGAATGCGCTCCTCAGCGAGCGGCCAGACCGTGATCAGCCGGAGCTTCCCCGTGGCGATCCCTTCCGTACGCGCCATCTGGATGGCGCGCTCTGCCACGCGCATCGTGATGCCGTAGGAGATCACCACAACTTCCGCCTCTTCGGTATGGTCTTCCTCCAACTCGATAATGCGGTCCTTGGCCGTATCGATCTTCGCGAAGAGGCGATGAATCAGCTTGTGCTGGGTTTCTGGCGTCATCGACGGGTAGCCGCGCTCATCGTGCGTGAGGCCGGTGACGTGGAACTTGTAGCCTTCACCCGCGATGGCCATTTCAGGCGTCAAGCTCCCACCGATTTTGGAAGTTTCGGTTTCGTAGGGGAGATAGTCCTCAGGCGCCTTCTCCGTCAACCGGCGGGGCGTGACTTCGATGGACTCGGCGGCGGGGATCTCCACCCGCTCCGTCATGTGACCCACAACCTCATCCATCATCAGGAAGACCGGGGTGCGGAACTCCTCCGCGAGATTCATCGCGCGGATCATCAACCGGAAGCACTCCTGCGGGGAATCCGGCGAGAGCGCGATGCACGGGTAATCGCCGTGTGAACCGAAGCGGGCCTGCATCATGTCGCCCTGTGCGGGAAGCGTCGGTAAGCCGGTGGACGGGCCGCCGCGCTGGACATTGACGAAGACACACGGCGTCTCCGTCATCGCGGCAAAGCCGATGTGCTCCATCATCAGGGAGAATCCTGGGCCGGAGGTGACGGTAAAGACTTTCTTCCCCGCCCAGGCCGCGCCCTGGATGGCGATGGAGGCGGCCAGTTCGTCTTCCATCTGAATGAAGACGCCGCCGACAAGCGGAATTCGTTTGGAGAAGCGCTCCACGATCTCCGTGGAGGGCGTAATCGGATACCCGGCGGCAAATCGCGCACCCGCGGCGAGAGCGCCTTCGCAGCAGGCTTGGTCTCCATTCAGAAAGTGGACGCCGGTCAGCACGGCGCGAGGGTCTGCTTGCATAACGGTTGTCTCCTGGTTCACGGCGGCTCGAAGGACAGGTTCGCTTAGCCGGCGGTGGGAGCCGGTTTCGGGAAACGGAAGCCGTGAATGGCAAAATCCGGGCAGTACATGCCGCAAAGATCGCAGCCGGTGCATTTTTCCGGATCGGCGAGTTCGGGCACATGGTAGCCCTTGGCATTGAAGGCCGGGGAGAGAGCCAGCACGCGCGGAGGGCAAAACTCCACGCAGAACGCGCAGCCCTTGCAGCGCTCCGGCCGAACGATAACCGATCCTTTCGCCATCAAGCCCTCCCTGGCTACGCGACAACCGGACTTGCGGTCCGGGAGACGCGATTCGTGTGCGAAGTTCTCGCCCCGCATCAACGGGGCTTATAGATTCGCGATTCCAATATTAAGATTATAGGCTCTCTTGCTCCTTATCTCAACAAAATGCGATCCCATGCCGCGCCACTCCCCCGCCCGACAGCAGCGGGGGTCTCGCGATACACTCAAGAAACGCTCATGAAGAAGTTAATCGTTTTCTTTGCGCTCGCCTCTCTCGGGGCATCTCCCGCCATCGCACAGAGCCCGGTACTGGATGATGTGGAGGCCAAAGCCGCCCATTTTGGCCAGGTTTCGCGGCAAATCTGGGAGAATCCCGAGGTCGGGTTTCGCGAAGTGCAAAGCTCTGCACTGCTGCAGGACGAACTGAAGGCAGCGGGCTTCCGGATTACGGAGAACGTCGGCGGGCTGCCCACGGCATTCACCGCCGAATGGGGCAGCGGCAAACCAGTGATCGGCATCATCGGCGAATACGATGCGCTGCCGGGGCTCTCCCAGGAAGTAACAACGGAACGCAAGCCGCGCGTGGAAGGCGCTCCGGGCCACGGTTGCGGGCACAATCTCTTCGGATCCGCCTCTACGCTCGCGGCCATCGTAGTGAAGGAGCGGATGCAGAAGCAAGGGCTGAAGGGAACACTCCGCTTCTATGGCACGCCGTCCGAGGAAGGGGGCGGGGGGAAGATTTACATGATCCGCGCGGGGGCGTTCCAGGATGCGGACATCGTGCTGGTGTGGCATCCGTTCGACCGCAATCAGGCGGATGACAACCCCTGGCTCGCCAACGTCTCCGCGAACATTCATTTCAAGGGCTTGGCCGCCCACGCGGCAGCCGCTCCGGAGGCGGGGCGTTCGGCGCTGGATGCCGTGGAGTTGACGACGCACGCGATCAACATGCTCCGCGAGCACGTACCGCAGGAAACCCGGATGCACTACATCATCACCAAGGGCGGCGAGGCAGCGAACATTGTGCCGGCGGAAGCGGAAATGAAGCTGCTTGTGCGCCACCCGAACCAGAAAACACTCGAATCCATTTGGGAGCGTGTGCTGAATTGCGCCCAGGCGGGAGCGCTGGCAACCGGAACCACGATGAGCTTCTCGGTTGCATCGGCGTATGCGAATATCGTGCCCGTACCCTCGCTCGTCAGCCTGCTCGACAAGAACCTTCGCCAGGTGGGCGGCGTTCGTTACAGCGCCGAGGAGCGCACGTTCGCCGAGCAGATCCGGAAGCATCTCCCAGACCCTTCTTCCGCGCCTGAACTGGGCAGCGAAGCAACCATCCTGCCGCCGCACACCGCGCTGCTTTCCGCCTCCACCGACGTCGGCGACGTGAGCCAGGTGGTTCCGACCGGCCAGTTTCTAGCCGCGACCTTCCCCCCCGGAACACCGCTGCATACCTGGATTTCAACCGCCTCCGCCGGCAGCACACTAGGGCGCAAGGGCATGGTGGTGGCCGCGAAGACGCTGGCGCTCAGCGCGACCGAATTACTGACGAATCCCGCACTGGTCACACAGGCGCGGGCGGAATGGGAGAAGGCACGCGGAGGGCGGGAATACCGGTCCCTGCTGCCGAAGGATGCGCACCCGCCCGTTAACTGAACACCCGGCATGACGCCGTAGCGGAAACCGCGCGGATGAATGAGCGCGGCTTGCCCGCGGCCAGGATCGCCCGAACGGATGAACGCCCCGGAAACCTTGCGGCATCCGGGGCGTTCGGGCTGGTTCGCGATAGAGCGGGCGGCTATTCCACGTCGCTCAGATCTTCCGGCACATCTTCGCTGAGCGAACCGGCGGTGTAAAAAGCGCGCGTATCCTCGTCGTAGCCGGGAATGCCGTCGCTCATTCCGTCTCCCAGCACGTCTTCCTCGATTTCCTCGCCCGCGATGCGGATGTTGCGGTAGTATTCGAGGCCCGTTCCCGCCGGGATCAGGCGGCCCATGATGACGTTCTCCTTGAGACCGCGCAGGAAATCCACCTTGCCGTTGATGGCGGCTTCGGTGAGGACGCGCGTGGTTTCCTGGAAGCTGGCCGCGGAGATGAAGCTCTCGGTGGAGAGCGACGCCTTCGTGATGCCGAGCAGCAGCGGGGTACCGACCGCGGGGGTCTTGCTCTCAGCCATCACCCGGTCGTTCTCCTCGCGGAACTTAAAGCGGTCTACCACTTCTTCCGGCAGGAAGTCCGAATCACCGATGTCCTCGATCTTCACCCAGCGCATCATCTGGCGGACGATGGTCTCGAGGTGCTTGTCATTGATGTTGACGCCTTGCAGACGATAGACTTCCTGGATTTCGTTCACCAGGTAGCGCTGCAACTGCGTTTCGCCGAGCACGCTGAGAATGTCGTGCGGATTGAGCGGGCCATCCATCAGCGGATCGCCGGCCCGGACGCGCTCGCCATTCTGCACGTTGATGTGGACGCCGCGCGGGAACAGGTATTCGCGTTCGTCGCCGTTATCTCCTACCACGGAGAGCTTGCGCTGCCCCTTGACGATATCGCCAAAGCGGACGACTCCGTTGATTTCGGCGATGATCGCCGTCTCCCGCGGTTTGCGCGCTTCGAACAATTCGACGACGCGCGGCAGACCGCCGGTGATGTCCTTGGTCTTGGTGGTGGCTCTCGGAATTTTCGCGAGCACCGCTCCAGCGTGAACCTCTTCGTTATTGTGGACCACAAGGTGCGCGTTCGTGGGCATGAGGTAGCGCTTCTCTTCGCCCTTCCCCGCACCCTTGATGATGATCATCGGAACACGATTGCGATTCTCCTGGCTTTCCACCACAACCCACTGGGAGAGGCCGGTGATTTCGTCGGTCCGCTCCTGAACGGTTTCGCCCTCCACCATGTCCTTGAAGTGGATGACGCCGCCGATCTCCGTGAGGATCGAGAAGGCGAAGGGATCCCATTCGAGGAGGATCTGATTGGCTTCCACCTTGTCGCCATCCTGGACGTTGATCTTCGCGCCGTAGACCACGGGGTAGCGTTCACGCTCACGGCCCTTGTCGTCGACCACTGCCAGGATACCGCTGCGATTCATTGCGATCAGGTTGCCTCGCTTGTCGGCGACGGTCACGATGTCGATGAACTTCGCGAAGCCGCCAAAGCGGGTATCCTGCGTCGATTGCTCATTCACACGGCTCGCCGCGCCCCCGATGTGGAAGGTACGCATGGTGAGCTGCGTGCCGGGCTCGCCGATCGACTGCGCCGCGATGACGCCCACCGCTTCGCCCCGCTCCACCAGACGCCCCGTGGCGAGGTTGCGCCCGTAGCAGAGCTGGCAGACGCCGCGGCGGGATTCGCAGGTAAGCACGGAGCGAATCTTCACGCGCTCAATGCCCGCTGCCTGAATCGCCGAAGCGAGGTCTTCGGTGATCTCTTCGTTCACCTTGACGATCAGCTTGCCTTCGTAGTCGTGCTGATCCTCAAGCGCCACGCGGCCCACGATGCGGTCGCGCAAGGGTTCGATGATCTCGCCCGATTCGATAATGGGCTCGACGTAAATTCCATTCACCGTGCCGCAATCGTCTTCGGTGATGATGACATCCTGCGCCACGTCCACGAGACGGCGGGTGAGGTAACCCGAATCCGCCGTTTTTAGAGCGGTGTCGGCCACGCCCTTGCGCGCGCCGTGCGTGGAAATGAAGTACTGCAGCACGTTCAGACCTTCGCGGAAGTTCGCCGTAATGGGCGTTTCGATGATCTCACCCGAGGGCTTGGCCATCAATCCACGCATTCCGGAGAGCTGACGGATCTGCTGCTTCGATCCGCGCGCACCCGAATCGGCCATGATGTAGATCGGGTTGAGGTAGCGGCCGGTATGGTCGTCCTCTTCCATCACCTTGAACATTTCCTCGGAAACGCGCTCGGTGACTTTCGACCAGATTTCAATGATCTTGTTATAGCGTTCGCCGTGCGTGATGGCGCCATCCTGATACTGCTGCTGCACCTCCATCACGTCCTGTTCGGCCTTGGCAACCAGCGCCGGCTTCGATTGCGGCACCACCATGTCGTCGACGCCGATGGAAATGCCCGCGCGGGTGGCGTAAAGGAAGCCGAGCTTCTTAACCTCGTCGAGCATGGCGACGGTGATTTGCAGTCCGAAGTGCAGGTAGCAATACTGCACCAGTTGGATGGAGCCCTTCTTCTTGAGCAGCCCGTTGATGTAGGGCATCTGGTCCGGCAGCACGTCGTTCAGGATGACGCGGCCCACCGTGGTTTCCATGTACTGCTTGTTGAACTCGATGGGTTCCGTGTGCAGGATGTTCTGGCTGTCGAAGGCGTGGGCGAGTTCGATGACCCGGCCGGTGTGGCGCAGTTTGATGGGGGTGAGCGTTTCCACTTCGCCCATCTCGAGCGCGATGAGCACATCTTCCATGCTCGCGAACGTGCGGCCTTCGCCCTTCGATCCCTTGCGCGCCTTGGTGAGGTAATAGAGACCCAGCACCATATCCTGCGTGGGAACCGCGATGGGCGCGCCATGGGCGGGCGAAAGGATGTTGTTCGAGGACAACATCAGAGTCGCCGCTTCGATCTGCGCCTCGGGCGCGAGCGGGATGTGGACCGCCATTTGGTCACCGTCGAAATCCGCGTTGAAGGCGGTACACACGAGCGGGTGAATCTTGATGGCCTTGCCTTCCACGAGCACGGGCTCGAAAGCCTGGATGCCGAGGCGGTGCAGCGTGGGGGCGCGGTTGAGAAGAATCGGGTGATCCTTGATCACCTCTTCGAGGATGTCCCACACCACGGGATCCTGCTGCTCGACGAGTTCCTTCGCCTGCTTGATCGTGGTGCAATGGCCGCGTTGCTCGAGACGGTGATAGATGAAGGGCTTGAACAATTCAAGCGCCATCTTCTTGGGCAGGCCGCACTGGTGCAGCTTCAACTCGGGACCCACGACGATGACGGAACGGCCGGAGTAATCGACGCGCTTGCCGAGCAGGTTCTGGCGGAAACGGCCCTGCTTGCCCTTGAGGTTATCGGAGAGCGATTTCAGCGGGCGGTTGTTCGCGCCGCGCAGCACGCGGCCGCGACGGCCATTATCGAAGAGCGCGTCCACCGCTTCCTGGAGCATGCGCTTTTCATTGCGCACAATCACGTCCGGCGCGTGCAACTCCATTAGCTTCTTGAGCCGGTTGTTCCGGTTGATGACGCGGCGGTAGAGGTCGTTGAGGTCGGAGGTGGCGAATCGGCCGCCATCGAGAGGCACCAGCGGGCGCAACTCGGGTGGAATCACCGGAAGAACGTCAAGAATCATCCACTCCGGCTTGTTCCCGCTCTTGCGGAACGATTCGACGACGCGAAGGCGCTTGGCCTGCTTGAGCTTCTTCTGGTTCGAAGTCTCGACGCGCATCTCCTCGCGGATGGATACGCTCAGACCCTCGATATCTACCTTGCGGAGGAGCTCCTTGATCCCCTCGGCGCCCATCATGGCGGTGAACTTGCCGGGGAACTCCATGTCCAACTGGCGCTTCTTTTCGTCCGTGATGACTTCGGCCAGTTTGAGGTCCGCGACTTCGCCGGGATCCACGACGACGTAGGCTTCAAAATAAAGCACGCGCTCCAGTTCGCGGAGCGTGATATCGAGCAGGTAGCCGATGCGGCTGGGTAGGCCCTTGAAGAACCAAACGTGCGAACAGGGGCTGGCCAGTTCGATGTGGCCGAGGCGCTCGCGGCGGACGCGCGAAAGCGTCACTTCCACGCCGCACTTATCGCAGATCACCCCGCGGTATTTCATGCGCTTGTACTTGCCGCACAAGCACTCCCAATCCGTGACGGGTCCGAAGATGCGGGCGCAGAACAACCCATCGCGTTCCGGCTTGAAGGTCCGGTAATTGATGGTTTCCGGCTTGGTGACCTCACCGTGGGACCAGCTTCGGATCTTTTCCGGAGAAGCGAGGCTGATCCGGAT
>JADYZL010000630.1 GCA_020853155.1 Bryobacterales bacterium | reverse complement strand
GGGGGCGCGGGAGAAGATGCTGGCGCTGGCCAAGAGCGAGCCGAACCTTGCTTTGCGGAAAGAGGCGATCCGGTATCTGGGGGCGATGGGCGGGGCCAACGAACTGGCGGCGATGTATGCGGCCGAGCAGTCAGTGGACCTGCGGGCCGAGATTCTGAACGGGATGATGGCGGCCAATAGCACGGCGAAGATTCTGGAGATTGCGCGCACGGAGAAAGACGCGAAGCTGCGCGAGCGGGCCATTGGGATGCTGGCGCACAGCAAGAGCCCGGAGACGCTGACGGCGCTGGTGGAGATGTACAGTGCGACGCCGGAGGTGGAGACAAAGAAGCGGATTCTGCGGGCGCTGGGCGGGCAGAGGAGCCCGCAGCCGCTGATCGACATCGCGCGGAAGGAAACGAATGTGGAGTTGAAGCGCACGGCGGTGGAGATGCTCTCGATGATGAAGAGCAAGGAAGCGACGGATTTCCTGGTGGAGCTGTTGAACAAGTAGGGGAGCAGCGCGATGAAACCGACATGGCCTCTCTTGTTGGTGACTGTTCTCGTTACGGGGGCGCTGGTGGCGCAGCAGCCGCCGGTGTCGAACGCAAAACTGGAAACGGCGCAGGCGCAGGGTGGGTTGGAGAAAGCCGTGCGCGTGGCGATGGGGAAGCAGGCGGGCGCGACGTGGATCGGCTGGGCGGTGAAGCGGATTCCGGGCGAGGGGCAGTCGTGCTGCTGGAACAACGGTAGCTATGGCTGCGGGTTGGAGGGGCAGAAGGCGACGGCCGCGCCGGCGGGTGGCGCGGTGAAGTTGGAAGGGCCAACGCAGGAGCATGTGTTGCTGCGTGTGGAGGGTGGGGCGCTTGGGAAGATCCGGTCGTTTTCGGCGGATTGTCCGCTGGATGCGGGCGGGCTGCCGTTCCACTGGCTGACGGGCGTGAGTGCAGCGGAGAGCGTGGCGTTCCTGGCGGCGCAGGTGTCGCAGGCGGGCACGGCGCGCGAGGAGCAACGGAAGGCCGATGGGGCGATACATGCGATTGCGCAACATGCGGGCGACGAGGCGCTGCGGGCGCTGGAGCGCGTGGCCGCGCAGGGGTCGACGGAGAAGATCAAGCACCAGGCGTTGTTCTGGCTGGGGAACTCGCGGGGCGAGGAGGGATATCGCGTGGTGGCGCGGGTGCTGCGCGAGGATGCGTCGGAGAAGGTGCGCGAGCATGCGATCTTCGCGCTGACGCAGAGCCGGGCGCCGGGGGCGGTGGAGGCGATCGTGCGGGCAGCGAAGGAGGACAAGAGCGCGCAGGTGCGCGGACAGGCGTTGTTCTGGCTGGCGCAGAAGGCGTCGGCTACAGGCAAGGGAGCGATCAGCGAGGCCATTGAGAAAGACCCCGACACCGAGGTGAAGAGGAAAGCCGTGTTCGCACTGACGCAGTTGCCGAAGGACGAGGGAACGCCGCTGCTGATTCAGCTGGCGCGGAGCCATGCAAACCTGGCGGTGCGGAAGCAGGCGATGTTCTGGTTGGGGCAGTCGAAGGATCCGCGGGCGCTGCGTTTTTTTGAGGAGACGCTGGCGCGGTAAGGGGCGGGCCGGGGGAGCGAGGGCTTGCGCCGGGCTCAGGCCACGGTGCCGCGCGACTTGTCCTTGGATTCCTTTTTACAGCGGATCTCGCGGACGGCGTAGATGCGGCGGCCCTGGCTTTCAAAGTAGGTGCGGATCATGACTTCGCCGAGGATTCCGGTGGAGAACATCATGATGCCTGCGAGCAGGAGCAAGGCGCCGGCGATCATGAGCGGGCCGTGCTCGGCGACCAGTTCGCCGCCGGTGAGCTTGAAGGCGGCGAGATAGAGCATGATGAGTCCGCCGATGGTGGTGCCGGCCAAGCCGAGCTTGCCGAAGAAGTGCATGGGGCGGGTGAAGTAGCTGAGCAGGAACTTGATGGTGAGGATATCGAAGAGGACGCCGAAGGTGCGGCTGAGGCCGTAGTGGGAGTGGCCGCTGGGGCGGGGGATGTTGCGGATGGGGACCTCGGCGATGCGGGCGCCATAGAAGCTGGCCAGGGCGGGGATGAAGCGGTGGAGCTCGCCGTAGAGGTTGATGTCTTTGAGGATTTCGGCGCGATAGGCCTTGAAGGTGGTGCCGAAGTCGCGCAGGTCGACGCCGCTGGCCTTGGCCATGAGCCAGTTGGCGATGCGCGAAGGGATTTTGCGGGTGATGGCGTTGTCGACGCGGTTTTTGCGCCAGCCGCTGGCGATGTCGTAGCCTTCGTCGAGTTTGGCGAGCAGGGCGGGGATGTCGTCGGGGTCGTGCTGGAGGTCGCCGTCGAGGGAGATGATGATGTTGCCCTGGGCTTCATCGAAACCGGCGGCGAGGGCGGCGGTTTGGCCGAAGTTGCGGCGGAGGCGCATCACTTTGAGGCGGGCGTCGGTTTCGACGAGGTTGGCGAGGAGATCGAAGCTGCGGTCAGTGGAGGCGTCGTCGACGAAGATGATCTCGTAGGGGCGTTGGACGCGGAGGAGGACGGCGGT
>JADYZL010000629.1 GCA_020853155.1 Bryobacterales bacterium | reverse complement strand
TGCCGAACGAACAGATCTGCGTCCCGGATCAGATCGTCGACGCCCGCAATCGTTTTCCCGTCATCGAGATACACATAGCCGAACATGTCGGAATCGAGATAGTTCCAGCGATTCTCGAACCAGACTTCCGGGACTTCGTGGTACTTCAACCATCGCACACGGGCCTTCAAGCCCGCGGCTTCGTAGAGCGCATTCATTGCGCCGCTGTTGTTGCCGCAAAGCGCGTAACCGTAAACGCCAATGATCTTTGTGGGGTCAGTGACATAGAGATCGCCTTGCTCGACGGGGCCGTTGAAATGGAGGATGTGCTCCATGCCGAATCGATAGAGGGCGAGGGCCTTCTCGCGATCGGTGGCGGCGCCTCGGGTGACGTCCTTCACGAGGGCGTCGACACGCCAGCAATTGGGCTGCGCACGGTTCGTTACCTCGATGCCGGAAATCTGTGCAAGAGCCACGGAAGTGAGTAGCGCCAAGCTGGGAAGGGTACGAAAGAGGAACATGGGTCAGGCCCTGCCTTTCCGATAATTCTTGATTGATTAAGCCTCATGCAAGGGGCATGCCCCTTTCTCAATCACGAGTCCGCGCGTTTGGATGGTGCAAATAGACGATTCCGATGCCAACCCTGGAAGTGTTGTAACCCAAGGGCTGCCGGGCTCCACACCGCATATACCGGTCAGAATCGTTCGGGGTCCGTGCGTTTCTTGCAAAAAGTACGGAAGCCGAAGTTTAGCCGATTACTGCCCGTCCGGATGAAACTCTTCAATCATCGTGCCGGGCAGAGATTCTGTTTTCCACGCTCCTGTTCTTGGCTGGGAGACGTGTTAGATATCATATTTCCAACTAGCGGGAAACGGCAAATCTATACCAATGTTGCTTGTTAGCGACAAGAAACCTCTTGACTTTTCGTAACCGGATTACCTACACTGGGCACGGATTCGTCCATTCAGGGCCACCCCGCGAATAAACCGGCGGGTGGCTGCGGAGCGAGTCTATTGGGGTCCATTTTGATGGAGGTTTTCCGAGTGCATCTACTCAAATTACAACGCGTACTCTCGTGGTGCAGTCTCGCTGCAGCCACGGTCGCGTTTTCCTTTCTAGCGTTTTCCCAGGGAACGGCCACAATTCGCGGAACCGTCTATGACGCGAGCAGGGCGGCGATTCCCGGCGCGAACGTGGTAGCTACCAATGTGGAGACGAATTTCACCCGCCGGACCGTGACGTCGGCGGAAGGCATCTATTCTATTTCAACCCTCGGCGCGGGGAACTATCGGGTTACCGTTGAAAGCCAGGGATTCAAGCAATGGTCCGGGACGCTGGTGCTGCAGACGGGCCAGACCGCGGTGGTGAACGCCACGCTCGAACTGGGCTCCGTTGACACCGTGGTGGAAGTAACCGGAGCGGCGCCGATTATCAACAGCGAAAGCGCCGAAGTGGGAGACGTGAAAGATGCGCAACGCATCCGGCAGCTTCCACTGAACGGGCGCGATATCACGAGCCTCTTCACCCTCACGCCGGGTGTGGAAGGCGGAGCGAACCCCCGCGTAAACGGGATGAAGGTGGGCTCCGCGGAAATGTTGCTCGATGGCGTCTCAATTGTCGACCGCTTCGGCGGCGGGATGAGCCGGGTTCAACCCGGGTTGGACAGCGTGAACGAGTTCCGTATCGAGACTGCGGGCTCGCAAGCGCAATACTCGCGCCCCGCAACCGTTTCGTTGGTTACTAAGAGCGGCACGAATGAACTGCACGGCAGTCTATTCATGACGCACCGCAACAATGGCGGCGGGTTGCGCGCGCGTCAGCGCCAGGATGGCAACACCGCCCCGAAGTTGATCCGCAACGAATACGGCCTCTCGGCGGGAGGGCCGGTGTTTCTGCCGAAGTTTTACGATGGCCGCAACCGCACTTTCTGGTTTGCCGCATACGAGGGCTTGAAGCAGCGCGAAGAATCCTTCTACCGCCAGGCGGTTCCCACCGCCGATATGTGGGCCGGGAACTTCGATAGTCTGCTCGATGCGCAGGGCCGCAAGACCAATGTTTACGATCCGCTGACCACCAACGTATCCGGCGTTCGTCAGCAGTTCACCAACAATCAGATTCCCGTGGGGCGCATCTCGCCCTTCTACCAGAAGATGCGCAGCATCACGCCGCTCCCCACCAACAACATCAACCCGTTCGTGGGCGACAACTTTGAGGCGGTGTATCCGAACATTAACGATGTCTACAAGTTTACGGGCCGTGGCGATCATCGCTTTTCCGACAGCGATTCGCTGATGGGCCGGTATACGATCTCCAACCGGTCTTCCTCGACGAGTGGTGGACGCTACGGCGCGCCGCCTCTCGGAATGGCAGACGCTTACGGCAGCCGCCGGCAGGACGTGCGCCTCTATTCCGTGTCATTGCAGGAGACGCACATCTTCACGCCTACCCTGCTGAACGAATTCACCGCCGGCCTGCAGCGCACCACCAACAGCCAGGGAACCTTGGCTGACAACAAGGCTTGGGCCACCGATCTGGGCCTGCCGAATCCCTTCGGGGCGCTGGGATGGCCCACGCTCTACACGGACTATTTCGGATGGGATAACGACAATCGCAGTGACCAGAACCTGACCGGGTATGTGATTGAAGATAATCTCACCTGGGTTACCGGACAGCACACCTTCAAGATGGGCGGCAAACTGCGTTATGAGCAGAACAACGTCCGCGAACTCCAGCAGGCGCAGGGCTCCAATGGTTTTGAATCTGCATGGACCGCTCTCTACGACCCAGCCGGCGATCAGGCCGTGCCGTTCACCGGCGATGGCATGGCGTCGATGGCGCTTGGCTTGCCGACCTACCTTTCAAACCAGAACAACCGCGGATACTTCTATTTCCGCCAATTTGAGAGCGGACTCTATCTCCAGGACACCTGGAAGGTGAGCAACCGGCTCACGCTCGATCTTGGCGTGCGTTGGGACCGCTGGTCACCGTACACCGAAAAGCAGAACCGCTTCGTGCAAGTGGATCCGAATACGATCGGCAGCCTCTTCCAGGTGGTTACGCCTGGCAATCACACGATGGAAGACCTGCCCGGAATTCCGCCATCGCAACTCGCGTCCTGGGCTCAGCGTGGCCTGACGTGGACGACGGCGGATGCGGTTGGGCTACCCTCCAACCTCGTACGGGCCGACAACAACAACTTCGGGCCGCGAATCGGTTTCGCCTACAAGCTCACCGACCGCAGCGTGCTGCGTGCGAGCTACGGCGAATACTTCTGGACGATGCCACTCTCGCAGATTCTGCAATCGATGCGCATCACGCCTCCTCTGAACCTCCGCTATGAAAATCAGGTGGCGGCGCAGGACGGAACGGATACCTACGGTGTCCGCACCAATCCTTCGCAGAATGACTTCGTGGGACGAGTCCAGGTGGATACCAACGGCATCGTGCCGCTTCCGCCCAATGCACAATCCGGATTGCTGATGGATGGGCGCAATTGGAAGGATGGCCGCGCTCAGAAGATCCACGTCACTTTCGAACAGCAATTCCTCCAGGACAGCGCGATTCGCTTGAGCTACATTGGCGACCGCGGGCGCGACCTGGAACAGCGTTACTCCATCAACCAGCGCGAAAGCGAATTCAATTACGTGACGCGCACCGGGGTGAACCCCCCGG
>JADYZL010000628.1 GCA_020853155.1 Bryobacterales bacterium | reverse complement strand
TTCTGGAACTGCATCGAGACGGCGCTGAAGACAATCACGCTGGCGTAGCGGTTATCCCAGAGATCGCCGGCGCTGGTGTAGGGGATGAAGATGGAGCGGTCGTCACTCGAGAAATAGTTGCTGAATTGCAGTTTCGGATCCATGATGCCAATGACGGTGAACCGCATGCCTTCGATGACAATCTCCTCGCCGAGAGCCGGGCGGCCGCTGAACAGCTTTTGCTTAATCTCCGCGCCGAGAAAGGCCACCCGCCGGCGTTCCAGCATGTCTTCGTCGCTAATCCATCGCCCCTGACTGGGAATCTCATTGCGGGTGATGCCGTAGGACGGATAGACGCCGCGGATAGCGGTATTCTCGTGACGCAACTCGTAGCGGATATCGCAGTTCCGCACAGTTTCAAGACTGAGGTGGCCGACGAGGGTGCCTTCCGCGCGGATGTTGTTGAAATCCTCCAGTTCAAAACGGATCTGCTTTCCCGCTTTCTCGCCGCCCGCCTGGTCACTGGTTTGGCCGGGCCACACGACCACCGCGGACTTCCCGAAAGCATCGAAGCCTCGTACCAGTTGCGCGCGGAAACCGCTTCCGTATGCGAAGAGCAGGGCGACGGAAACCACGCCCCACATGATGCCGCACATCGTGAGCGCGGCGCGGGTGGGGTTGCGTCGCAGGGCAATCCAGGCCTGGATGAGGATCTCCGTGAACATCGCTTATCCTCCCGCCTCATGGCGCAGCGCCTCAATGGGATCAATCAAAGCGGCGCGGGTAGCCGGGTACATGCCGCTGAGCAGGGAAACCAGGCCAAGCATGGCGAACGAGAGGAAGCTGATAGTCCAGGTGGGAAGAAGACCCGCGAAGAACTGGGGCATCGGCAATTGGTTGACGGCGAAGCATATGCCATAGGCGATGGCCAATCCGAGGCCGCCGCTGAGTAGCACAACAAGGACGGTCTCGATGAAGAACTGGACGAGAATGGAGGTCGACGTGGCTCCGACGGCCTTGCGTAGACCGATCTCGCGCGTGCGCTCCCGCACGGCGACGAGCATCACGTTCATCACGCCGATGCCGCCAATGAGCAGCGTGGCAATGCCCACGGCGCCGAGGAAGTACTGCATGCCGTCGGTCATCTGGCGGAACGCTTTGCTGTTCTCGATGGTGTCCCAAATATAAAGAGCGTCTTCATCTTTCGGATCGCAATCGTAGAGGCGCGCGAGGCTCTCGCGAAGTTGGCGCTTGCATTCGAGGTGATCGTCGAAGCTGCGCGCGGAGACGAGGAGACGGTCAATATCGTCCGGGATGGCGGGAGGCGGCTCCGGGAAGTCCGTGATCATGCGGGGGAAGGGGATGAACACCTTGCGGACATCCTCGCCGTCGTAACTTGAATCCTGATCCTTGGCCTGCATGACGCCGATGACGATGTAGGGAAGGCCGTTCAGGGTCATGGTTTCGCCGAGGGCATTGCGATCGGCGAAAAGCTGCTTCTTCGCGTCCGAGCCGAGAAAGACCACGGGCCGGGCCTCATCGCAATCCTTCTGGCTATAGAAGCGGCCCTGGGCAACATCGATGGAGCGGATTTCGGCGAAGGCGGGCAGGGCTCCGGTGACGGTGAGCGAGGCGTTGTTGTAGCTCGATTGCACTTTAAGGGTGCGGCCCAGCTCGGGCATGATGTGCGCGCAACTGGGGCAATACGGAGCGATCTTCTTGTAGTCGCCGGCCTTGAAGCGGATGGAGCGGCCCGCGCGCGTGCCGCCCGCCTGGGTGTTCGTTCTGCCGCCAAAGACGATCATCAAGTCTTTCCCCAGAGTGGATGCGACCTTCTCCTGGCCCACCCGGAGGCCTTCGCCCGCGCCCACCATCAGCGTGATGGAGATGATGCCCCAGGTGATGCCGAACATGGTGAGCACGGTGCGCAGTTTGTGCGCCCAGAGGGTTTGCAGGGTATCGAGGAACAGGTCGGTCAGTTTCATCGGATCTTCCGATTCCATTGGTTGCGGGGCGGCGCTGCCATCGAAGGCGATTGCAGGGCCCCCTATTGCAGGATGATCTTGTCCCCCGGCTTGAGCCCGGAAGCGAGTTCGGTTTTCACGCCGTTGGAGATCCCCAGCGTGACGGGAACCCGCTTCTTGCCGGTCTTGCTCGAAGGCTCCGGAACATCGAGGAAGGTTTTGCGCTGGCTATCGTAGACTACGGCCGCTTCCGGCACCAGCATGACGCCCTTCTTTTCTTCGAGGATGATCTCGGCGTTGGCGGACATGTTTGCTTTCAACTCGCCACTCGGGTTGGCAATGGAGACGCGCACTTCAAACGTCGTGACGTTGTCCTTTTCCACGCCCAGCGGAGAGATCTTGGTGACTTTCCCGGCGTACTTCTTGTCTTTGAACGATTCGACGACAATCCGGGCTGGCTGGCCGAGGAAGACCTTGCCGATGTCGGCTTCATCCACCTTGCCCAGGACGTAGACGTCGCTCACATCGCCCAGCGTGAAGACGAGGGTCGCCTGCGAGCCGAGCACGAGGATGGAGGAGACGGCATCCCCTACTTCGACGTCGCGGGACAGCACCAGGCCATCCATCGGGCTGACGATGGTGGAGTTCCGGAGGTCTTCTTCACTGCGCTCCAGCATGGCCTGATACTGGGCTACCTGGGCCTTGGCTTTGGCGACTTCCGCCCGGCTGACGCCCACGCTTCGCTGGGCCATGGCTTGGCGATTCAGAGCCATCTGGTAGAGGCGGTCGGCTTCTTCCATGGCGTTGCGGGCGATCAGCTTTTGCTCGAAGAGTTCCTTTGACCGATCGACGTTGCTCTTGAGGAACGGGATCTCAGGGTTCTTCGCCTCCACGAGGTTGCGCTGCAGGGAGGCTTCCGCGGCTTCGAGGGCGGCGCTGGCCGCCATGAGCGCCGCCTTGGCCTCCCGCACCCGGGCCTGGAGTTCTTCCTTATCCAACTCCGCCATTAGCTGGCCTTGCTTGACCCACTCGCCGTAATCGACATAGAGCTTCTTCACGATGCCGCTGGCCTTCGATTTCACCTCCACTTTGGCGAGGGGCTCGATCTTGCCGGTGGCAACGACGGAGCGGGCGATGTCGCCTTGCTCCACCTGGCTGAGCTTGGCGGGATCGATCGCGGGGTTGGAGCGGAACGCGAATGAGGCCGCCACACCGCCCGTGACCAGAAGCACCAGGAAGGCGGCAGCCCATAGCCAACGGCGCTTTCTTCGTCTGCCGTTTGTTCCGTTCGTTGCCATGGTTGATTCCTCTCCCGGTTCGCCCACGATCGCCGCAGTGCCGCCGCGAAGCCGTTCGGTTGAGCCGTCAGCGGGGAATACGCAATCGGGAGGGAAATGTTCCGCCCAAGGAGGGAATTTTGCTTCAGATTGTTCTAGCGGGTGGCGAGCGAGAGCGGAGCGCCGCTGCGGGCGAGTTCGGTTTCTTCGATCCATTGCAGGATGAGTTCGTTCACCCAGAAGCGGGGGCGTCCGCGGGCGAGGAAGCCCATGTGCCCGCCGTGCGGGGCACGGATGAAGCGGATATGCGGATTCTGCGCGACGGCCGGCTGGTCATAAAGTTCAACGGGGATGAAGGGGTCATCCTCGGCATGTACCATCAGCATGGGGATGCGCACATCGCCGAGAAAGTTCTGGGCCGATTCGCTCGCATAGTAGTGGGCGGCATCGCGAAAGCCGCCGAGCGGCGCGACATACGCATCGTCGATGGCCCAGATGGTGCGGATGCGATCCATGCCATCGAGCGAGAGGAGGTCCGGCATCAGTTCGTGCTTGCGGCGGATGGTTCGCTTCATGCGGTAGACGAACTGCCACTGATAGAGCCAGTTCGACGGCAACTGCACGCAGCGGGAACAGGCGGCCAGATCGATGGGGGTGGAGACGGCGGCGACGCCGGCGAGCAGGTCTTCCGCGCGATTCCCCAGGACTCCCGCCAGCTTCGACACCTGATTGCCGCCGAGTGAGAACCCTACGAGGTAGATGGGCAGCGGCCCGCCGGGAAGTGTACGCAAATGCTTGAGGAAGCATTCGATATCCACAGTCAGGCCGGAGTGGTAGAGGGTGCGGCAATACGCTTCTGTGCCGCCGCAGTTGCGCATGTTCATGCGGTGGGCGGCCCACCCGTTCACCAAGGCATGCTGCGCGAGGCTCCGCATGTAGCTGCCGTCGCTGTTACCTTCGAGGCCGTGCACGAGCACCAGATGCCCGCGCGGGACGCCTTCCGGCTGCTGGCTGACTACACGGACTTTCACCCCCGGTTCGGTTTCAAAAAGGCGATCCTCGGCCGGGAAGCGGACCTCGTCCAAATGCGCCCGCACGGCCACCGTCGCCAGCGTGGCGAAGTGCCCGTTCCGGAACATGGGGTGAAAGGGGAGCAACTTTCAGTGTAAACCGTGCCTGCCAGGGAGACATTTGCTTGTCACCGGTGCGGGGCGGAGCGAGAAAAATCTCCGGACAATAAAGTTGTGCTCAGGAGCCTTATGTGTATGACAAATCAGCGTTAAGACGATAAATTGGCTGGGGGAGTTTTGTCCGGTTTTTCCGGATGCATCCGGAAAAAACACAAACGCTCCTCGACGCAAGATGGGGGGGGGCGGATACTGGACGAGGCCCGCTTGCCAAGGAGATTCGATTTTCAAAGAACCCGCGCGAGAGACCGGCATGAGCCGAAGCGGCGCCGTGCGTTCGAGGCGCAATCCTCCCCGCGCAATGATTATCCAGACTGGCGTGGTGAAAACGAACCACCGGGCATGCCGGGCGCGAGACCGTTGAAGCCCAAACGACATGGATTGAAGCGAATAGGGAACGTAGAAGAAAGAATGGCATCCCGTGACCGGCTTATCGGAAGTGGGCATTCCGTTAGCGGAAGAATAACTCAATTCCTGGCCTTTCTGGCATGGGCTCGCGGTGTTTCTCGAGCACCTCGTGGGGGAATTTCAGTTGGCATTGACGAGAAGAGCCCCGAATTATTAGCCACTAAAATGCCGGAAGAGCGCGATAAACTATTTGACACTTCGTTTCGCGGCGCTACTCTATCCATAGTAATTTGATCGTCTCCACATGGAGGATGCTAAATGTTTAAAAGGGAAAGCGTTAGTATCTTCAGTACATCTTGTGCGACGAAACTCCGTGCTTCGGTTGTTCGCATGGCAAGACTAGTACTGGTGTTTGCGGTGCTCCTCAACTTGGCCATGTGGCCAACAACGTCGAACGCGCAGATCTCCCATTGCGGATCTGCTGGCTGCCCCGGCGAGTATTGCGGGGCGGCCGGTTGCGCGACGTTAGTGCGTGTCGGCTGTCAATACCATCCATATTGTGGCTTGGGGTTGAGCTATTCCGAGTGGTACTGTAATTTCAGTTTTCAGTTCGTCACATGTTATTTCGACTGTTGCGAAATTGGGTAGGTCTATAAACATTCAACCAGGGTGAATATCCATGACCTCACGAATTGCAGTGTCAAGCGTATTCCTTGCGGTTTTAGTGACCTCTTCGGCTGCTGGCGGTGAGAGTGTAGTTCCACTGGTCGCCAAAGA
>JADYZL010000627.1 GCA_020853155.1 Bryobacterales bacterium | reverse complement strand
GCGAATCTCAACGACCTATTGCCCGAGACCATCGAGATCCGGGGCCATGCCATCGAGTGCCGCATCAATGCGGAAGACCCGGTGAACTTCAAGCCGTCCCCGGGGCGCATCACGGCCTTTCATCCGCCCGGCGGCATTGGCGTGCGCGTCGATTCGCACATCTACGTCGAAGGCGTCATTCCACCCTATTACGATTCGCTCGTAGCGAAGCTGATCGTCCATGGCGCCACTCGGCAAGAGGCAATCGCCCGCGCCCGCAGGGCGCTCGACATGTTCGTCATCGAAGGGATTCAGACTTCGATTCCGCTGCACAAGAAGATCCTCAGCCACCCGGATTTCGCCGCCGGGAAACTCGATACGGGCTTTCTGCAGAGGACGGGCGTGCTCGAATCCTGAGGGTGCCCGCGCCGCGCCTTCCTGGCCCGGCGGGCATTCGCTCTCTATCCCTGGTGAATTTCCTGCAAGCTCCACACGCGGATGGGGTCGCGGTTGGCGCTGGCCACCGCTTCCGCCGCGGCCTGCGCCCCGCTGATGGTGGTGATGCAGGGGATGCGGTACATCAGGGCCGTCCGCCGGATTTCCTTTTCGTCGCTGAACGTGGTCGCGCCCGTGGTGGTATAGATCACCAGTTGCGCCCGGCCAGCCTTGATAAAGTCCACCGCGTTCGGCCGGCCTTCATTCACCTTGAAGACCACCTTGCAAGGCAATCCCGCGTTCTTGATGGCGTTTGCCGTGCCCCGCGTGGCCACGAGATCGAAGCCGTATTCGTGGAGCTTCCGCGCCACTTCCACCGCCTTTGGTTTATCGTGATCGCCCACGGAGATGAACACCGTTCCCGTCTCGGGAATTGGAGTGCCGGCGCTGCGCTGCGCCTTGGCGAACGCCTCGCCGAAGTTCTCGCCCACGCCCATTACTTCGCCCGTGGAGCGCATCTCGGGTCCCAGGGCGGGGTCCACGCCGCGGAACTTGTTGAACGGGAAAACGGGGGATTTCACAAAGTATTGCGGCACCGGGAGCACGCCGGAGGCAGGCGCGCCCGTGATCTCCGCGAACTCGCTCAATTTCTTGCCCAGCATCAGCCCCACGGCGATCTTGGCGAGCGGCACGCCCGTCGCCTTGCTCACGTAAGGCACCGTCCGCGATGCGCGAGGGTTCACTTCGAGCACATAGACCTTGCCGTTCTCGATGGCGTACTGGATGTTCATCAGTCCCACCACTTTGAGGGCGAGCGCCAGCTTTCGCGTGTACTCGATGATCGTGTTTTTCGTCTCTTCGCCAATCGAATAAGTGGGCAGCACGCAGGAGCTATCGCCCGAATGCACGCCCGCTTCTTCGATGTGCTCCATGATACCGGCGATCAGCACTTCCTCGCCGTCGCAAAGCGCGTCCACGTCGATCTCAATCGCGTCCTGCAGGAAGCGGTCGATCAGCACGGGCCGGTCTTGCGAGAAGGTCACTGCTTCCCGCATGTAGCGGCGTACGGTATCCTCGTCGTAAGCGATCACCATGGCGCGCCCACCCAGCACGTAGCTGGGGCGCACCAGCACCGGGAAGCCCAGGTTGCGGGCGATATCGACCGCGCCTTCCGCGCTCGTGGCCGAACCGTTTGCGGGGCTGGGAATCTTGAGGTCGTCGAGCAGTTTGCCGAACAGCTTGCGGTCTTCGGCAATGTCGATGCTTTCGGGATCCGTGCCGATGATCGGGATGCCCAACCGCTTGAGCGGCAGCGCGAGCGTGAGCGGCGTCTGCCCGCCGAACTGCACGATCAGCCCATCGGGCTTCTCCGTGTCGCAGATGTTCAGCACCTCTTCGAGCGTGAGCGGCTCGAAATAGAGGCGATCGCTCGTATCGTAATCCGTCGAGACCGTCTCCGGATTGCAGTTCACCATGATCGATTCGCAGCCGAAATCCTGCAATGCGAACGAGGCGTGGCAGCAGCAGTAATCGAACTCAATGCCTTGGCCGATCCGGTTTGGCCCGCTGCCGAGAATCATGATCTTCTTACGGTCCGTGGGCTCGGCCTCGCATTCGGATTCATAGCTCGAATAGAGATACGGCGTGAAGCTCTCGAACTCCGCGGCGCACGTATCCACCCGGTTGAAGACCGCCCGCACGTCGAGCGACTTGCGGCGTTCGCGCACATCCAGTTCCGTCGTGTTCCAGGCGCGGGCGAGCTGGCTGTCGGAGAAACCCATGCGCTTGGCCTCGCGCATCGTTTCCGCATCCGCGTCGAGGGCGCCCTGCTTCGCCAGTTGCTTCAATTCGAGCGAAACCTCCTCCATCTGGCGAAGGAACCACGGGTCGATCTTCGTCATCTCGTGGATTTCCTCGACGGAGTAGCCCTGGTCGAGCGCGAAGCGAATATAAGGCAAGCGGTCCGGTGTCGGGGTGATCAATTTGTTCGCGATCAGCGATGCGTCGAAGCTGTCCTCGGCCTTCGAACTCTTGCCCGTCTCCAGGCTGCGGATCGCCTTCGATAGCGACTGCTTGAAGGTGCGGCCGATCGACATCACTTCGCCCACGCTCTTCATCTGGGTGCCCAGCGTGGGGTCGCTTCCGGGGAACTTTTCGAACTGCCAGCGCGGAATTTTTACCACCACATAGTCGAGCGTCGGTTCGAAGCAGGCGGGTGTTTTCAGTGTGATGTCATTCGCGATTTCGTCGAGCCGGAAGCCCACGGCCAGCTTCGCCGCAATTTTCGC
>JADYZL010000626.1 GCA_020853155.1 Bryobacterales bacterium | reverse complement strand
TCGCTCGGCGCTTCTTTCCGCCTTCTCCTCACGGTTCGGCGTTGCGCTCCACTTCGGTTGTCGTCACCTCCTCCGGTTGGCTCCTTACAGCCAACTCGATCTCGCCCATGCTGGGCACACTCGCGCCGGCCTCCGCCGAGTGCATCCCCTCCGATTCCCTGTTCCCGGTGTACGGATCGAATCCGGAAAATCCGGACAAAACTCCCCACCCCAAATCCGCCGCTAACACCATAGAGAATCAGCAAGATCCACCCACACAACCTGCCTCCAGCCGTACTGTGGAATTTTCGAACAATCCGGAAATACCCCACCCCGCCCCGCCCACGCGGATCCATCTTGTCAGCCACCACAACGAACGCCGATTAGCCACCGCCGCCGCATCCCGGGCCAGCGAGAGCACCCTCTGTCCGCGGAAAGTCGAATAGAAGGAAGGCTCCGCGTGCGTTCACCAAGTTTGGGAATTGGCGCAGGCGTAGACAGCAATGATCGGGCTGCGGCTATCGAAAACCGGTGCGTCGTTGAAGCTGAGCGCGCCGATTTGTGGCGGTAGTGCCCATCAGCTACCCGTTGCAAGGGCTCTTTGAGCGGGCTTGGATTGCGCTGCGATGCTGAAGCTGCAAATCGGTGATAGAGAACAAGCAGAGTCTCCAGTTCGCGATTCCGCGGTTTGGGGCAAGTGTGGCTGAAAGGCGTGACGGAAGGCGGAGTACCGCCACCGCACCGTCGGTCACAGTCAAGCAACGAGCACCGCGGCCAACCATACAGCCTCCGCCAACCACCAGCCTTCGCCGAGGGGGTAAGCGGCGTCAAAAGCCATCCTGCAAGCTTACTGGTGAAATGGGAGGACTTAATCAAAGGCCAAACGTCAGCCCACCGCCTTGAGGCAGTGGTTGTCTAGTCTCTGCAACTTACGCTTCCTGCGTGAGCACTTCGGGAATCATCGAGACCTCCACTTCCTCATCGGCCTTTTCATGAATCGGATCGAGAATTCGCGCGAGGATGGCATCGACCTCTCTGGCCGCGAGTTTCCCGAGAGGCACATTGCGGCGTGCCGCGAGTTTTCCCGCGAGCCCGGCCGCCGTGAGCGTGGCATAGACGGTCTCTTTCCCGTAACTTTGTAGTAGCAGAGACCAGTGGGAGAGCGCGTGGCCCGCCGAGTTCCGGTGACGCCGGAAGAGAATCCGGTGGTCCCGCATGGAACGGCGATACTTCGCGAGATCAAACGCGGGGTCTTCCCGGATGAAATGGAGCGGCGCGTCCAGTTGCTGCATCCGCGAGTCGCTCACCGCGCGAACCCATAGATCCAGATCCTCGCCGCGCTTGGGATGAGGCCGGTAGGGGAACTTGAGAAACCAGCCTCGCCGTGCGGTCACGGTAGGGTGGGATGGTCCATTGCGCTGCAACACTTCATCAGGCGTTCTGGCGAGCGGCGGCACACGCCGTATCCCCAGAAGTCGATTGCAATTGTCGATGGTATAGGTCCCGGTGGCGCAAACCTCCAAACTGGGATCCTCATCAAAACAAGCTATCTGGCGCGCGAGCCGTTCTGGATGCATCAGATCGTCGGCATCCGTGCGGGCGATAAACTCCGTTTGAGACAGCTCATTGATCTCATTCAGCCGCGCGCCAAGGCCCAGATTCTCCTTGCTGAACACGACGCGGATGCGGGGGTGGCGAAGCGAACGCAGGATCTCCGCAGTGCCGTCGGTGGAAGCGTCATCGACCGCAATCGCCTCCCAGGATGCGAACGATTGGCATTCGATCGAACGCAATAGCGCGGGAAGATACTGCGCGCAGTTGTAACAGGGAATCCCTATGGTCACACGGGCTGCCGGCATTTCACGAACCTCCTTGTGCAGTGTGGGGGGTGACCGCTAGCGGCATTGCCGGGTAGGGTATTTCCATCCCAGGCTCGAGATCGGGCGCGAATGAGACCGGGTTCGAGTGAACGCGGCGGGAAACGCAACTCTCAAGCAGCATCGCGAACACCGTCATAGAGCCGAAGTAGAGCACCACCGAGGGCAGCACATAGCCGCTCATCCAGATTGCCGATAGATGCACCCCCACCACCGCGCCATCATAAGCTTGGCAGAGCCTCTGCAACAGGCCCAGACCCATCCCGTAGAGAATCACCCCGGGGACGCTCGCCAGATACCCGAAGTTAAGCGTAATCTCTTCGAGGAAACCCAGCCCGAGCCCCCAGGCAAGATACTCGGTATCCTCCCCGTTGGCGAAAGCCGTGAAATACGCTGCCGTCGAGTAGCCTTTGTCGGGAACCCAGGAACGAGGGGCGTAGAACAGGGCGGCATACAGATAGCCTTGCCCCGCCATGGGCAGCAATCGGGCGCCAATGGGCTCCGATTCCTGGATGGCCCGGGCGAGAACATTGGCGCGAACGAGGTCGCTGCCCACCACCATCTCCACCCGGTCCATCAGATCGAGATCCTGTTTCACCGCGTGGCCTTTGTAGAAATTCAACGCTACGGCGGCGAAAGCGAGCAGAACCAGGATGGAGACAGCCAGCCGCATCGCATTCAACCGCGGACGGAACAGGACGAGCATCAGGAAAGGCAGCAGCGTCATCGTTCTCTGGCCGAGAAAGAGTGTAGCCGCGACGCTCGAAGAGAGCAGCAGAAACGTCACGAAGGTTCCACCCCGTGTGCGGCTATCGCGCGTGCGCAAGAAAAACGCCAGCACGAACATCGGCACAAGGAAGACAATGTAACCCCCACCGAGTATCCCCAGCCAAAGCCGCTTCACTTCGGCGGCGGAAGAGGCGCCATAAATCGCGGTATAACCAACCGCCCCAAGCACAAGGGAGACCGGAAGAAAGAGCGCAAGGAACAACGGCTTCAAACGGGGAGCGAACTCCAGGCTGGGGGAGGCTGGAATGGGTTCCATGCTGCCGGTCATCACGCGGAACCCAAGAGCGAGCAAGTACGGCGACGCCAGGATCACGAGGCCCGTCGCTACGAAGCTTTCGAGGCTATACGAGGCCAGCGGAGCGAAGAACGGAGACCGAAACGTATACCCAATCGATTCAAGAACGAACCCGAGGTCGTAGTAGAGCAGGATTCCGATCGCCGCGAAGCTCAGCACTTCGGGCACCTGACGGCGGCGGATCGAACGAAGAAATGCAGCCGCGAACGGGGCATGAGCCGCGAGTATCGCCAGGGCGAAACCTATCCGAAAGGTTACTTCCATGGAGTCACCTCTTCGCATTCCGGCAGTTGGGTGGGCAGATCCCCCTCAGGCAAGGTGAAGGGCCCGCGCCGCGCACGCCCGGAGAGTGCCCTCCCGTAGGCTTGTTCTAACGCATCGGCATTGTCGTTGATCGAATATAGGAATTGGTGCGGATCTGGCAATCCCACTCGTGAAAGCGTGGTGGAATCGGCAAGGCTCAGCAGTGCCCGAGCGGCGTCACGAGGGCTTGCGGAGAGCGGGAAGACCCGGTTCCGATGGGGCAGGCGGTTCGCCTCCATCGGAACCGCATCGGAAAGCAGACACGGAAGACCCAACGCCTGCGCCTCGAGCGCGACGATCCCGAGCCCCTCCCATAGCGAGGGAAGGAAGAAGCAATCCATCGCATGCCGCATCAACGAGGGCACATCGAGACGGTTACCGGTGAAACTGACGTTCCCTTCAATCCCCAACGACGACGCAAGGGCTTCCATCTCGCCGCGAAGCGGCCCATCGCCGACCAACAACAGGTGCAGACGAGGATTCTCCCGAATCGCTTCGGCGGCGGCACGCAGAAGAAATTCGTGATTCTTCTGGGGCATGAAACGCCCGACGTGCCCGATCACGGTTGCTCCCCAAGGAATTCGCAGGGAGGAGCGGGAGACGGGCGGCTCCGCGGAGCGCAGAAACCCATCGATATCCATTCCGCATGGCATGCATAGCAGGTCCCGATCGTTGAGTGCGCCCCGGTGAAACAGAGAGACCGCCGCATCAAGACTGCAGGAAATGCGCACGTGGGAGATCGCATTGATCCACCAGGTGGCCCCGAGCGCAAGCAAACCGCGGAGCGGAGAATGGGATGCCGTCTCTTGCCCGCGCGTGTTGTGGCTATGAGTGACCCGAACCGGTATCCGCGCCAGGATGGAGGCCAGATGAACGAGAGCGCTGCGTCGGTAGACATGGCTGTGCACGACGTCCCAGGGGCCGGTTTGTCGAAGCATGGAGGCGAGGTCCAGGACGAAGCGCAGCGGATTTCGCGACGGCGGAACACAATGAATGGGCACGCCGCACTCCCGGAAATATGGCGCGAGCAATCCTTCGCGCGGCGAGAGCACGGCAACGCCTTCGACAAGGGGCCTTCCTTCGGGGATCGCAAGCAGCCGCCCAAGCCATGTTTCGATTCCGCCGGGATCGAGTGCGGACGTGACGTGGAGGACTCTGGGGCGGTGGGCGATAGACGGTCTTTTCTTCATTAAGATTTTCTCCCGCATCGTGATTCAGTCCGCAACCGCGCCGTAGGGTGCATCCGGGAGCAAATTTCGAGCTTCTCGACCCTGAGCGAGCCAAAACCGGCGGAAAGAGAACAGGTAAATGGACAGCAGCACGATCGCGGACACCAGCAGGCTGGCCGCGGCGCCGACAACCCCGTGCGCGGGGACCAGAAATGCGCCCGCCGCCGCCCCGGAAACGAGAGCCAATCCGAAAGCCCACAATTGGAGGCCGATTCGCCGCGCCGCCGTGGCGGCGGTTCCGAACACTGCCGCGAGGCTCCAGAGAGCTGCAAAAAGAGCGGTCAGAACGATAGCCCCTTGCGGAAACGCGATCCGGGTTCCGTACAGCATCCGCAGTGCCGGTTCTCCGCCGATCGCCAGCATGGCAATCAGCGGGAGGGATCCCAGGGAGACGTTGCGCGCGGCTCGCCGCAGAAGATCTCGGGCTGGAACCATGGAGCGCGAACGGAGATTCGGAATCGGCCGTCCACTGCCCAGGGCGTTGGTGGTATTCTCGGCGCGGAAAGCCTCCGCGAAGTCTGGCGCGAGACTGGCGGCATAGGCACTGGCAAGCAGGCTTGCCACGCTCAAGACGGCGGCGAGGCAGGTGAAGGATGCGACGGCTTCGAGCGACGAGAATGCGCCCAGCAACAACCGTGGCAGGGCAATTACGCCCAGATTCAAAAATTGAACCAGCGCGAGCGGAACGGCAAACCGGAGTACGCCCCGAAGGTCGGCAGCGGTGGCAATCGCACCCACCACAGTCTTGCCCTCCTTCCCCACCGCTTGAGAGCGAGCGGCCCAGAAGCGCCGCAGGCTGGGAAGATCAACCAGCATCGCGGAACAGAGCGCCATGAAAGTTGCTGCTAGAATCGCGGAAACCAGGCTACGCGCGGATAACCAGATCAGGGCAAACACCGCGAACCCGGCCCCGGACCGGCAGCACTGGGAGAAGCCGAGGGTGAGGTAGCTTCGATCCCGATGCCGAAGGCCGTCCACGAAATCACTGCAGAGTTCGACAAGCCGGTTGATGCCGATCGCACCGAGCAGTGCGCCTGAACCAAGGCGCGGAAGGCCGATCCAGAATAGGGGCGCAAGCACCAGAGCGAAGACTCCGAGCGCAAGAAGGCGCAGCCTCAAATATTCGGGAAGCCGGGCGCCGAGGTGCGGGTCCGTTGCCATCAGCGCGCGAAGTTGCAGGGCAGCGAGCGCGCTGGCGGGCAGCACCCAGCCTAGCGCCAGCCCATAGCGCCCGACGATATCCGGCGGTGCTGTACGCGCCAAGAGCCAGAGGGTGAGCCACTGGCTGCCTGCCAGCGAAAGGCTCCCAGCCATTAGGAACAGCCATGAATGGCGTCTGTTCATCGACCGCTCCCGACGCTCTCCGCGGGGTAAGGCGTGGGGCGTGCGGATTCCGCGCTTCGTCCTTCCGTACCCGTGGCGGCCAACTGCGGCTTCATGCCGTCCTCTTGCTGCTTGCCAGGTTCCATTTTCGATTTGGAATCGGAATGATATTTGGTGTAGTCCTTGGCGTAGTAGTGGTGATACGCACCCCCAGCTTGGTTTTCACGAGTGGCTGCATTGATAACCACCCCGAGGATACTCGCGCCAACTCGCCGAAGTTGACCGGCGCAGGTTTGTAACGCGCGGCGATTCGTGGAGCCTGCCAGGGCAACCATAAGGACGCCATCGACAAGCGTAGCCAGATGGAGCGGTTCCGAGAAGCCGAGCAATGGCGGCGTATCGACGACGACAAAATCGAACTCATCGGTTGCTTCGGCCAACAGGTCCGCGAAGACGCGGCCAAAGTGGTCGATGGCCCGCCGGTTGCTTTGCCCGGCTGTGATGACGGATAAGCCGGGAGCGCCCGGCAACTTATAGATCGCTTCCTGCCAAGGCAGGTTCTTCAGGCAGACCTCCGAGAGGCCGGTCACTCTCGTGATCCCGAGTTTGTCGCCGATGCTGGGCCTTCGCAGATCCGCGTCAATCAGCAGCACCCGATCCCCCTTGGCTGCATGTGCGATGGCGATGGCCGTGGCGACCGTGCTCTTCCCCTCGGACGGAGATGCACTTGTGACCATGATGGTCTTCACTCGCTGGTCAAAATCCGCCAGCATCATCGAGGTGCTGAGAGTCTTAATCGATTCCTGATATCCGGCAATAGAACGCTGCGAGGCATCGCCCGCCCGGACCAGGGCCAACTCCGGCTGGGCCGATTCTTCGATCATGGCCGGGATCAGGCGGGAGGGGTTTCGTACGCGAGGCAAGGCGCCAAGAACTTCGGAACCCACTGCGATGGAGACGAGAGCGGGATCCCGAACACTCAGGTCCAGCGTGTCCGACAGAATGGCCACCCCGATCGCCAGCATCAGACCGAGAACGCCAGCCAGCAGCATGTTCATCTGGGTGTTCGGAGAGACGGGCGCGTAAGCTGGGCGGGCGCGGTCCGCTACACGAATGGCGCTGCTCGGGAAGCCGGAATTGATCGTAGCCTGCTTGGTCTTGGCGACTAGCTCTTCGTAGAGTTTCCGGTCTGCGTCCGCCTCGCGCTTCAGGGTTTTGTACTGGAAGGAGTTGGCGTTCAGACGGTCGAACTCCGCCTTCGTTTGGCGCAGTTCGTTGGCCAGGATGTTCTCCCGCTGCCGTCCCTCGTTATATTCGAGCCCAATCTGCCGTTGTACCGTGGCGGTGCTCGTGGAAAGCTGTTTCTCTATTTGATCGAGTTCCGCCTTGGCGGCGCCGTAGGAAGGGTGATTGGGTCCGTAGTGCTGCTTTATCTTAGCGAACGCCTCGAGAGCTTCGTTACGACGTTGTTCGATTTTTCGTACCTGCTCGCCCTGGGAAGAAATGGTGGCTGCATCCAGCGAACCGTTGCCAAGGGCGCGAAACGCCGCTTCGCGCCGTACGCGGTCCGCCTGCGCGGCGGTGAATTCGGTGTTCAGTTGCAGCAGGCGTGAAGAGATGATGGAGGTTCGCTCCTCCGGGTCAATCATGTTCAATTCCCGCTCAAACGCCACCAGCGCCGCATTGGAGGCTTCCATTTTTGTACGTAGTTCGTCCAACTGCCGCTCCATGAACTGCGAGAGGTTGCGGGAACTCTCGTGACGTATCCGGAAGACGTGGTCGATATAGGATTGCGCGATCGCGTTCGCCACATCCGCAGCGAGCTTCGGATCTTCCGACCGGTAGCGGATGTAGATCAAGAAGGTCTGGGGCGGGTGCGTCACCTTGAGGTTCCCGAGTTCCGCGGGCGCATCCAGCCGGGCGGCGGCATCGTTCGAGCGGGCCGGTGCGAACCAAGCCTCTTTCTGTTTCAGCGGCAGCTTGTACTGGAGGGCCACCGGGCGCAGCACGGCATCGCTCTCAATGAGATGGATCTGCGTGCTGATGAACTGTTCCATGTTGAGCGGCGAAGCTCCTCTCGACTCGGAACCCACGGCCTCCACTTCCCCATTGCGGTCCACGTCAAGCACCGTGACCGCCTCATAGAGAGGCGTCATGCGGAGCGACAACAATAGGGCGGCCACGACGCAGAGGATCGTGAACGGCACGATCCGCCACCGGTTGCGGTAGATCGCATGGAGGTACTGAGTGATGGGAACACGATCCAGCGTCTCCTCCGAAGGTGCAGGCGACAACCGAAGCGCATGCGCAGGAGCGCTCCTAGAACTGAGGATTAAATCTTTTCCGGAGGAGAGTTCTCTGCCGGTGGGACGGTCTTGCTTCACGGAATACCTCGCTATCCAGATACATCACGCTGGTTTCGTTTACGTTGCGGCTTGGCGCATCCCCTTTCAGATGCCCCTTTCCTTCGCGGACTCGCCGGCCTCGAACGGGCGGCCCCTCTTGACCTCAATCCGGGCGAGTGCAAGAAGGGTCCACTGGACGCGCAGGCCGTTAGCGGGCAACACCCCAGACCAGGACGCCCGATAGCGTCGCCGACCCAAACGCGATGGCCTTATCGATCGCACTGAAAGTGGCCTTCTTCTTTCCGCTTTCGGGCACATAGAGAACGTCATCGCGCAGCAGCGTGACGTCGGGTGACTTGCGGGCCAGAATCTTCTTGAGATCCACGGGAATCTCCGTCTTCGAGCCACCCGCGCTCTGCCGGTAGATAAACGCTTCGTTCATCGCATTCGGCGCTAAGCCTTCGCTAAGCGCCAACGCCTTGAGGATGGATGTTTGGTGGTCATTCGGAATGCGGTACGTACCGGGCTTCTTGACATTGCCGACCACATAGATCTTCCCCGCTTCGGGAACGCGGACCTCTTCTCCGCCGCGAAGACGGACGCTCTCGAGTGCGCTGGCGGATTCGAGGATGTCCACGATGGAGATTCGCTGCGTGAGCAACCCTTCCTCCTCCGCGCCGCGAGGATGCCGGGAGAGCAATAGATAGGACCCAGCCTCTTCCGTCAATCCTCCCGCGCGCGTCAGAGCCTCGAGGAGGGTGACTGGCTGGTCGGCATTGAAGGTGATCGGTGTTCGAACGGCGCCAATCACACTGACGGGCTTGCTCGAGAACTCGACGACCGCCACTGTCACCGTGGGATTTACGAGAATGCCCGCATCAACGTAAGCCTGCCGAATCGCCCGTTCCAGTTCGGATGGAAGTACATCCACCGCTGGAATCGGATTCGGGAGCATCGGCAACCGGATGACTCCGTGGCCATCCACGCGCACCTTGAGACTGAGTTCTTCCGCGTTATAAACCGTGACTGCGATGAGATCGTTCACGCCGAGCGGCTGAGGAGGGAGCGCATCGGCTTTAGAGGCCGATTGGGATGCGGCCGCTAACCCAGCGGCCAGGATCAGAGCAAGAAGTGCAACGCACCAGGTATCCCGGACCGCGCTCGAGAACGAACGAGGAAGCGAATGAATGACGTGAAGGCGCATGAAAATCTCCCAGACTCCACCAGAGATTGCCAACCGTTGCCGGCGGATCCCTTTGGGTCTTCCCGACAAGGAACTGATCGGAGGGAGTGGGGCGAAGCATTACAGTTCGAGACGGATTATCGGCAAGGAATCCTCAACACCGCACCGATTCCCAGCCGCGGTTGCATGACTGGAACGGGCGGGAGCTAATGTTTTTCGCTGCAAGACCGATAGATCGGGGTGTCTATGTTCACGGGCTCCGATGCGCCTCCAGTGAAACCACCCAGGCGGTGGCATCCAGGTTCCGCACTGTGGACCGCCACGGCGATAGCAGCATTCCTGACCCTGGCTTCTTCTTCCTTCTGGCTGTTGGCAGTAGATACTGCCGGGCGGTTCGAAAGCGGGCGTTGGGCAAACGGCGACCGTGTCGAGCGCGACGGCTGGCTCCACAGGCTGTCACTTGCCGACCCAAGGACCGCCGTCAAGGCTGGGAACCAATGTATGGTAACCGCCGAAGATCGGCAGACCTGCCGGAGTTACTTCGAGAGCGCGCTGTGGGGAAACAGACGGCTAGCCGAAGCGGAGATGGCGCTCATCGTGATCGCCGAGGAGAGGAAGGATCTTATCGATGCCGTCCGCTTGCTCCGCCATCTGAAGCGAAAGAACCGAAGTTTTGCGGTGCAGTGGCTCGAATGGAATTTCCATCTGCGAAATGGTCCGCCGGAACGGTTTCGAAGAGGTGTGCGAGAGATTCTGGAGGCGGCCCCGGCCCGCTTTCGCGGAGACTTCCCCCTCCTACCTCTAACCGGGATGAGCGGTGACGAGATTGCCGAAGCGATGCTACGGAGAGGACAAAGCGAACGGGCGTTAGATTTTGCCGCTTTTCTAAGCGCGGATGAGGACTCCAGGCCGGGGGACTTGCTATTGCGCTTGTTGAGCCGCGCAGACCGCACTGCGGCGAGGGAGACGGCGCTTCGCTTCATCGCGGATCGATTGGAGCGCCGTCACGGGCTCAAGTTCGCGGCCCGGGTGTGGGCGGAAGCGCTGCGTCAAGGCCTCGTCGGCGATCATCGCCGATCACAGGACGATAACCCGATACTGAATCCAAATCCGCGATTTCGGATGCCCTTCGTGCCGCGCAGCTTCGATTGGTCCGCGGCGGAGAATCGTTGGGCAACCGTGGTGAGCCGTGGCGGGGAAGGCGCGCAAATCGAAGTCCAGTCCGGTGCGCCGGAGGGACACCCCCTCCTCTCAAAGTTGCTACTTCTTCCCGAGGGCACGACGGCCGTGCGAGTCCGCATGCGCGGCAGACTGACTGCTCCTTCAATCGCAGCCGGTCGGGACGAGGACCGGCAGGTCGTCTGGCAAATCTATGACGCCGAGACGGATCGTGTCGTCGTCCGCTCGGCAGGCGAAAGAACGCTGCCGGTCGACGGGTATCGGATCTTTGAATTGCCGCTTAGCGGGGTCGCGTACTCGGGAACCGTGTTCGCAAGTTTGGCAGTGGGGCCGCCAGGATCCAAGTCTCGCGAATCCTGGGCGCTGGCCCTGAACGAAGTGGAGTTCGAGGTTCTCCGCTGAGGCCGATATCGGGCCAGATTGCCGTGGCGGATCTTGAAATGGCACAGGCACTCTCACGATTTTCGCTGTGGTTGGCGGAGCGTCTCCAGTTCGTCGGCGATGCGAACGGCCAGGGCGGTACGATTTGGAAATTTCTGCCCCAGTTCGGCCAGACAGGGTGGCGGAGTATGGGTGTTTACTTCACGTAAGGGGCATCCTTCGGGTAAGGATTCTATTCCGATGCGCGTTTTTTGAGCTTGACCGGCGGCTTCCCGTTGAGTAAAGTCAAATGGTCTGAATTTCCAAAGACCGCTTTGGTTTCGGAAGTGTATCCGAAATTCAAATGGTCGCCGCGAAGAGAACTGATGACAGGAACTCCCACGGCATTTTCGAGCAAACCGATGTGGCGCGTGCTGACAATGGTGGCGATTCTTAGCGTAATCGCCTCCGGGCAATGGATCGGCGCCGATTCCGCATCGACCGAACCGCTCCCTTCGGAACTGCTACTGGCCCAGAACATTCGGCCGGATACGCTCCCGAACCGGCCCGTGGACGCGCGTTCGGAAGCATTCCGGCGAAGTGCCGAGCATATGCGGGCAGGCCGCCAGGCACTGGAATCCGGACGATTCCTCGACGCGCGGGTGGAGTTTGACGCCGCCGTGGAAGACTTGATCGGGGAAAGTTCGATCAATTTTTCCACCGATACCGCCGCGCGCGAATCTCTCGAACGGCTAATCCAGGACATCCATCGCTTGGAATCCTCACGAATGGACCTCGCCGACGCTTCGGAGGCCCCGGTCTATCAGCAATCTCCTCTCGACCAAATCCCGGAACTGACTTTCCCGATTGACCCGAAGCTCCAGGCCACCGCGCTCGAACAGATTCTCTCGCGGAGCGGCGAATTCCCCCTCGAATTGAACGACACCGTACTTTCCTATATCCGCTATTTCACATCGGAACGCGGTTCGCGGACGTTCGTTGCCGGTTACAGACGGAGCGGGCGATACCGCGACATGATCCTGCGGATTCTGGATGAAGAAGGGCTCCCGAGAGAACTCCTCCACCTCGCGCAGGCCGAGAGCGGCTTCCTGCCCCGCGCGGTTTCCTGGGCGGCCGCGGGCGGACTCTGGCAATTTATTGGGTCTCGCGGCCAGGAATACGGGCTGCTGCAGACGGCACTCACCGACGACCGGTTCGACCCGGAGAAGGCCACCCGCTCGGCAGCGCGGCATCTGCACGATCTATACCGCCAGTTTGGCGATTGGAACCTCGCCATGGCTGCCTATAATTGCGGCCCTGGCTGTGTCGAACGCGCGATTGAACGCACGGGATATGCAGATTTTTGGGAACTTCGCCGGCTGAACGTCATCCCGAAAGAGACGACCAATTACGTTCCGATCGTGCAAGCTTTGGCGATTATCGCTCTCAACCCTGCAGCTTATGGGATTGAGTTACCGGAGATGGATCCGCCGCTTCGATTCGATACGCACACGCTGGAGGCGAAGACGAATCTGAACCTGGTTGCCGATCTGCTGGGAATCACGAAAGCGGAAATCCGCGATCTGAACCCCGCGATTAAGAGCGATTTGGCGCCGGCAGGTTATACGCTTCGCGTGCCCAAGCAGAGCGTTCCTGAATTGCTGGCGGGCCTCAATCAGGTGCCATCGGAAAAGCGGGTGGCCTGGAGAGCGCACCGTGTGAGCGCCGGAGAGACCCTCCCGGCGATTGCACAGCAGTACAAGGTGACCCCTTCGCGGATTGCCGAAGCCAATGAACTGGCCGGAGAGATCTCTCCGCGCAGCGGCGCCCAGGCAAGCGCACCCGTGAGTCCTGGCGATGTGCTGCTGATCCCCGCAACCTACTCGGTACCCGCCGCAAAGGAATCCTCTCGCCAAAAACAGGTAACCCGTAAGAAGTCAGCGCGGAAGCGTACTACTTCTAAGAGACGGTCTTCCAGCACCAAGCCGAGCGTAAAGGCATCGCATGCGAAGAGCGCAACGCGGGCCAAAGCCGCAGCAAAGACGCCCGTCCGCAGCACAAAAAGAGTCGCAAATTCAAGAAAAGCAAAGACATCTAAATCTGTTAGCGCTTCCCGCTCTGCGCGATAGGTTAATCTCCGACCCATGCCGGGACGTGACGCCGGGCTTCCGCGAAGACTACCCCCAGGCGCGACACGATCACCAGAGAATCACCGTCACCACTCACAGAAAAACCTCTTTATTTTGTTACGACTGCGTTATGCTATTTGGTGACGGCGAACAAAACAGGAGACCTCGGCAATGTTCCGTTACCGTACGCTGGCCCTCGAGTCCGACTGG